>NZ_AZRJ01000008.1:0-104904 GCF_002895495.1 Petrotoga sp. HWHPT.55.6.3
TTTTTACTTTTGTTAACTCACAATACTTTGAAATAATCTCTGACTTCTCTTTTTTACTTGATTTCAAATATTTTTCTATCAACCTTTTGGTTAGTTCCATATCGAATGCCTCCATTTTTTCCTTGCCTCCTTCCAAAAGAGTCAAGGATATGATATCATTTCAAAGACATCGAATTATGATCTAACCAATCTTTTTCACGGACATGTAATATTATCTAATGCGTACAGTTGACATTTTTGAAATTATATAGTAAAATACACAATGGAGGGCCTAAAGAATCTCGTGCACGTAATGGTGCTTGGCACTTTAATAGTGCGAAATTCCGCATTAAGGTCGGATATTATATTTTTTGATAATCAGGCCCTCCATTTTTGACCCCAAATAGGGGTTTTTTGTATGTATTGTCAATAACGGATTAAGTTGCCGGTGTAGCTCAACGGTAGAGCGGCTCATTCGTAATGAGTAGGTTGGGGGTTCAAATCCCTTCACCGGCTCCACAATATTTTTAGTAATCAAAGCGTCTTGAGACGCTGTTTTGTTTTTATAGACGTTATCAGATTGATAATTGAAAGGAGAAGAGGAAGTGATACTCCAAGATTTTGAGAAAAAAATATTTAAATTTATAAGAGACTATAAAATTTTTAACAAATATGATAAAATTCTATTAGGAGTTTCCGGTGGAAAAGATTCAATGTCTTTGCTTCATGTAATGTTTAAATTATCCAGAATTATGGGATTTGAAGTATCTGTAGCCCATTTAAACCATTGCATGAGAGAAGAGGCTGATAGTGACGAAGCCTTTGTAAGACGAGTTTGCGAGAAACTAAGTGTACCTTTTTTTTCCAAAAAAGCGGATGTTTTTACATACTCAAAAGAAAACAAGGTAGGCGTTGAAGTAGCGGGGAGAAATTTAAGGTATGAGTTTTTTTATGAAACATTAAGAATGTTAAGTTATAATAAAATAGCAACCGCTCATCATATGGATGATTTATTTGAAACAATGATTTACAGAATTTTGAGAGGAACAGGTATATATGGATTAGGCGGCTTAATCCCTATAGAAGAAGAAATAACAAAACCAATGTTATGTATAGACTTGGAAGAAATCAAAAATTATGTTACAATTAATAATATAGAGTATGTGGAAGATAAGTACAATTATTCTTTGGATTATGCCAGAAATAAGATAAGATATGAATTTACTCCTTTATTTGAGAAGATCAATCCAAGGTACAAAGAAAGTTTCTTTAGACTTGCAAAAATCATTTGGAGTTACAGGGAAGAAGTTAAAAGGAAATTTGAAGAAAGAAGTGAGATCAGTAAAGACTCATTAAAATTAAGATTAGAAAATGACTTTTTCGATGGCGAAATAATAAGAATTGCCTTTTTGAAGTTTGGTAAATATCCTCCAAATATGGAGGAAACAGAGAAAATCATAAAAATGCGCAAGGGTGGAGTAAGAAAGATAAATGGGTTAAGTATAACAAAAAAAAGTGATTCTCTGCTAGTTAAAATTTAATAAACTTATAGAATTGAGAAAAGAGGAGGTCTAGTCTTGCAAAATAAAAGAAACCAATCTAGAGTTCTTTGGCTATTATTAATATATATAACAATAGGTATTTTTATATATGTTGGAGTTAACAGCCTTATCGGTACTCCAGATGTTTCGAAAATAGAATATAGTGAGTTAGTTCAAATGTTGGAAGATAAAAAGATTGTCTCTCTAGAAATAGAAGATTCTGGCTATGCCAGAGCAAGAGATAATAGAGGACTTTATTATGAAACATATGCCCCAACTCTTTTATCAGACCAACAATATGTTTATGGACTTGCAAATCAAGGAATAGAGATTAAATATGTCAGAAGCTTAGAAAACAGTTGGTGGTTCTCTATTTTAACGTTTCTTTTGCCTGTTTTCTTACTTATTTTTCTTTTCACCTTTTTGTTTCGATCAAGCGGGGGTGGAGCAAATCAAGGTATGAATTTTATAAAAAGTCCTGCTAAAAAATATGACCCCAAAAAAACCCGCACCACTTTTAATGACGTTGCAGGGGTTAAGGAAGCGAAAGAAGAATTAACAGACGTAGTAAAATTTTTGAAAGATCCAAAGGTTTTTAATAGGCTAGGCGCTAGAATGCCAAAGGGTGTGCTTTTAGTAGGGGAACCAGGCACAGGTAAAACTTTACTTGCTAGAGCAGTGGCTGGAGAGGCAGGTGTACCATTTTTTTATATTAGTGGTTCTGATTTTGTGGAACTTTTTGTTGGGGTAGGAGCCGCAAGAGTTCGAGATCTTTTCAATCAAGCTAAGGCAAACGCACCTGCTATCATTTTTATTGATGAAATAGATGCAGTTGGTAGGCAAAGAGGATCGGGTCTTGGAGGAGGTCATGATGAAAGGGAGCAGACCCTTAACTCCATATTAGTAGAAATGGATGGATTCGATCCAAGTATTGGAATAATAGTTATGGCAGCTACAAATAGGCCTGATGTTCTAGACAAAGCTTTGCTAAGACCTGGAAGATTTGATAAAAAAGTGGTAATTGATAGACCTGATGCCGAAGGAAGGAAGGATATATTAAAGATTCACTTTAGAGGCAAGAAAATAGCCCCCGATGTTGATTTAGAGGTGTTAGCCAGAGCTACTCCTGGATTTGTCGGAGCAGATTTAGAAAATTTAGTCAACGAAGCGGCGCTTTTGGCAGCAAGAAACGGGGAAAAGTTCATAACAATGAAGGATTGCGAAGAAGCTATCGAAAGGGTTATAGTTGGTCCCGAGAGGAAAACGAGAGTGCTTTCCGAACAAGAAAAAGAAGTCGTTGCATATCATGAACTAGGTCATGCTATTTTAGGAACTATCTTACCAAATGCTGACCCTGTACACAAAGTAACAATTATTCCTAGAGGTTACGCGGCCTTAGGGTACACCTTACAGTTACCTTCTGAAGACAGGTATCTGATGAATAAATCTGAAATACTCGATGATATTGCGGTAATGTTAGCTGGTAGAGCCGCAGAAGAAATAATATTCGATGAAATTACCAGCGGAGCCGAAAATGATTTAAAGCGAGCTACAGAAATGGCAAGAAGGATGGTAGAAAGTTTTGGTATGAGCGAAAAAATAGGTCCTGTAGCTTGGGCTAGCGAAAGTGAAGAAACGTTTTTAGCACGTGAACTATTTAGAGAAAAAAACTATTCGGATGAAACTGCAAAAGAACTGGATTCTGAGGTAAAGCAAATAATAAATAAAAGCTATGAAAAGGCTAAATCAGTGTTGTTAGAGAACAAGGAGAAGCTACAATTCATTGCTCAATATCTTTTAAAAAAGGAAACTATCTCAGGACAGGAACTAAGAGACTTATTACAGAAAGATACAGATGACCTAAAGGAATATTTTGAAAATCTTGGAGTATCCTCAACTCAAGAAGAAGCAAAGGTGGTAAACTATGAGTACCTTTCTAGAGAAAATAATCTCATTGAAAGGAAAGGAATTTAATTACTCCTTTAAAGTAAAAGATGAAAGTTATTTATGGTCAGAAGATAAAGAAGTTATAAGTTTTCATGCTTTAAGCACCTCTTCTCTTTTAGAAGAAATACATAAATGTACGTATAATATTTTAAAAGATCTTTTGGAAAAAGATCAAGTTTCTGTAGTTTCACATAGTTGCATAGACCATCTGTCCTCTACACCTTATTCTTTTAAGGTATTCATAAAGTTAAAAATAACAGATGTTTCCTACAACAAAGTGCATTTTCAGGGAGAAGCCTTTGATGAAATTAACAAAATCGCAACTTTTGAATTAACTCGAAATATTGTTTCTAAAAAGATCCTGAGAAAAAACTTAAATCAAAAAATGGAGAGTATAAATTTGTCAGGACAAATTTCTGAGCGTTACACATGAAGATGAGTCTTAGTTAAATAAGTTAACCAAAAAAATATCCCAAAGGGGGGAAAGAAAAGTGGCAAAAAAAAGTATTATGATAGTAGAAGACGATCCGGCGATCTCTGAAATGTTATCTTTGAACTTGACCAAAGAAGGTTACGAAGTAATAACGGCTGTGTCTGCTGATGAGGCTTTAAAGAAATTAGAGGAAAAAGATACCGACTTTTTCATAGTGGATATTATGTTACCAGGTTCAATGGATGGATTTGATTTAATTAGAATCTTGAAATCCAGCGAAGATTATCGCAATACGCCCGTACTCATATTGAGTGCCAAAGATGATGCTGCTGATAAAGTAGCTGGGTTAGAACTTGGTAGCGATGATTATGTCACTAAACCTTTTAATGTAAGAGAACTAATTGCAAGAATTAAAAGCATATTTAGGAGACAAGCTGCATCAGCTCAAATGAAAGAAGAAGGACCCAAAAAAATTACAGCCAAAGATTTAATTATCGACACTGAAAGATTAGAAGTTTGGGTAGGGGGAAATCCAGTCAGCCTTACCCCGTTGGAGTTCGATTTGTTAGTTTTTCTTGCTAAAAATGAAGGAAAAGTCTTTAGTCGAGATGTATTGTTGGATAAATTGTGGGGTTATGACTACTACGGAGATACAAGAACAGTAGACGTTCATATCAGAAGGTTGAGAACAAAGATCGAAGAAGATCCTTCTAATCCAAAATACATAATTACAGTAAGAGGGAAAGGATACAAATTCAGAGATCCTGGAAAGGAAAGAAACTACTAAATATTCAATGGCAGAGGGTAATACCTCTGCCTTTTTTCCAATTGGATTTTATTAATAAACTAGGTGAAAATATTGGTCAATATATATATTATCGTTATTTTATTGCTTATTATCACAAATATTTTATTTATATATGCTTATTCAAGAAAGAGAAAAGAAGAAAAGGCTCATCAACGGTTTAAAAATGAGATTGCAAAAAGCATAAATATAAACATAAAAAATCCTGTTGATGATTTTCTTTTGCATCAACTAACTTTGTATATTAAAAATTTAGAAGAAAAATACAAATCCGAAAAATACAAAAGAAGGAACATATTTTCGATTCTAGATACCCTTTCCGAAGGAATAATATTGGTTTCTTATAATCAAAATGAAATTATCAGGGTGGATTTCGCTAATTCTTTTGCCAAAAATATTTTCACAACAGAAAATTTTGTCGGTAGGTCATTAACAGAGGTAGTTGACAATCACAATCTCATTGAATTGACTTTAAAAAGTTTTAAAACTAATAAAGATTTGGAAGAAGAAACTTCATTCTATTATCCAGAAAAAAAATACTTCAGATGTCAAGTTAAATCAATAAATGTTGAAAATTATAGAGTTATTATTTTGTTAGATATCACGAAAGAAAAAAATTTAGAAGATCTAAGAAGGGAATTCTTAACCATCATGTCGCATGAAATGCGGACACCTTTATCTGTTATAAGCGGATACTTAGAAACGATATTGCACGAACCTAATTTGGACGAAGAAATTTATCAACCACTAAAAAAAATAGAAGAAGAAATATCGAGATTAACCAGAATGTTTAACGATCTTTTAGATATAGAGAGATTGGAAAAAAATATAGGCGAAGAAAAAAGATTTGTATATTTCAATTTTTCTAATACGGTAAAGAGAGCCTTTGATTTCTTTAAAATTGTTGCTGATAAGATGTCCATTGAGTTTGAAGAACAAATAGAAGATGATCTATACGTTTTCGGTAATGAAGATAGACTCCTTCAGGTAGTGTATAATATTTTAGACAATTCTTTTAAATTCACAGCTTTAAAAGAAAAAGGCGAAAAGAAAGTATGGTTAAGATTGTACGAAAATGACAATACTATAATTTTGGAAATTGAAGATACAGGAATAGGCATACCTTCAAAAGAATTAAAAAGGATTTTCGATCTATTTTACAGAGTAGACAAATCGAGAAGCAGGCAAGTACCAGGCTTGGGGATTGGTTTGTACATAGTCAAAACTGTTTTGGATAACCACAATGCAAGAATATATTTAGACAGTGAAGAAAACAACGGTACATTGTTTCAAGTCATCCTTCCTATCAAAACAAATAATGAAACGGAGGTTTAAAGTTGAGAGCATACGATATTATAAAAAATAAAAGAGATGCTAAAGAAAATACAAGAGAAGAAATAGAATTTATGATCAATGGCTATTTAGAAAACCGTATTCCAGACTATCAAGTTTCTTCCTGGTTAATGGCTATTTTCTTCAACCATTTAACAGAGGAAGAAAGTTATAATCTAACGGATGTAATGCTTAAAAGTGGAGATATTATAGACTTATCAAGGATCACAGGTAAAAAAATCGACAAACACTCTACTGGAGGCGTTGGTGACAAAACTACAATAGCCATAGCACCTATGGTTGCTTCATTAGGGGTTAAAATAGCCAAATTATCGGGCAGATCTTTAGGGCACACTGGAGGAACTATAGACAAGCTTGAATCTATTCCTGGTTTTAAAACCTCTCTGACCACTGAAGAATTCTTTGAAATAGCGAACAACGTAGGGATTGTTGTGGCTGGACAGACTGGAAATATTGCCCCAGCAGATAAAAAGTTGTATTCCTTAAGGGATTCTACCGCAACTGTTGAGGAATTATCCTTAATAGCTTCAAGTATAATGAGTAAAAAACTCGCCATAAATAGTAACGGAATCCTTTTGGACATCAAAGTGGGTTCAGGGGCGTTCATGAAAAACATTGAAGATGCCAAAGAGTTAGGTAGAATCATGCTAAAAATCGCAAAAAGATACGATAAAAATACTGTTGCTTTAATTACCAATATGGATCAACCTTTGGGAGATAACGTTGGAAACGCTTTGGAGGTAATGGAAGCAATAGATACAGTCAAAGGAAAAGGCCCAAAAGATTTTTCTGAGTTATGTTTAGAAATCTCTTCTTATATGGCTTCCTTATCTGGTATAATAACCTATGAAGAAGCGAAGAAAAAATTAATAGAAAACATAGAACGCGGTATAGTAAAAGAAAAAATGAAAGAATGGATAAAAGCTCAGGGCGGAAAAGAAGAAGTAGTTGATGATCCCACTAAGTATCTTAATATATCCTCAAAAACTTTAGAATTCAAGGCAAAGGAACAAGGGTATATAACCTTTATTGATACCGAAAAAATAGGTTTAGCATCAATGGTATTAGGAGCCGGCAGACAAAAAAAAGAAGATATTATCGATAAAAGTGTTGGTTTAACAATTAACAAAAAACTTGGTGATAAAGTTGAAGAAGGGGAGACAATAGCTAAGTTGTTTGTCAGTGACAACAGCGACGTTGATGCCTCTCTAAACCTTTTAAATGCTGCTTACAACATTAGTAAAGAAAGACCTAAAAACATAAATAAAAATGTAATTCTTGATGTTTTATTTTCCAATGAGAAAAGTTGATTGGATGGAGGATCATTCATTGATGAAAAAGCTTATCTTTCTCTTCTTGCTAATAATTCTAGCAATAAATTTATTTTCTGAAGAAGCTATTTTTATATCTCAAAAAAATCCTCCTGTGAATATGGAAGCTATCAAAAATCAAGATTATTTTTATATTAATGTTGATTATCTTTCCAAATATGATAGCATGGTAATGAATCGCACTTCCAGAATAATGTATATAATATACAATAAAAATGTTTTAGAAATTAGTTTGAACGATTATTACTCTAAAATTAACTTTATAAACAAATACAATAATTCCGTACTTATTATCGATGAAAATGTATACATAAGGGAAGATGTCTTATCTACATTCTTACAATTGAATAATTTTAAAGATATTGACAATATTTTCTTCTACTCAGAAATTCCTAAAATAACTACCTGTAATGTTAGTACAAGTGAAATCAAAATTGAATTTAATTCATATCTCTCAGAAGATTCGATAACTTTGACTAGAATAACAAAAGATGGAGATTACTTATTAAGCATAAAACCTGTTGCACCTATGGAAAGTATTCCAAATAATCTCGACTATTCATACTCAAACAATACCGCTTACTTAAAGTTCAAAAGTGATTTCAACTATGAAGTTAATTTAAATGGGAAAAATTTATCTATTATCATCGATGAAAAAGTTATTTCAACCAGCACCGATACGGATAAAACCACATATGAAAACGAAGGTCTTCAATACATTGAAAAAACCGAAGAATTAAACGGACAAAGGTTAAAAATTTACCAATTAATCGTCGATCCAAAAATATATCAAATAAAAGTTGATTTGAATAATTTAGGAACACGCTCCGATGTATATTCTTTTTTAAAAGAGAAAAATCCGATCTTTTCTGTTAACGCTTCTTTTTTCGATCCTCAAACTTTGGAACCAGTGGGAAATATCATATCCGACGGCGCATTATTACATTTGAGTTCTTATTCTCGGCCTGCATTAATTATAGGAACAAATTTTCTAGACATCGACTATATTAAATTAGAATACCAATTAAATATTGATAATCTGCTTTTTTGGATAAAATCCATTAATTCTACCTGGAAAGGAGACGTTAAATTATATACTCATCATTATAAGGGAAACATAACGGAAACAGAAGAGAATTATGTTTTTTTCTTAATTGATGAAAATAACCGAATTATATCAAAAAACAAAACAACTCCTTCTGAAGGTGAAAAATTAATACTTGTAGATAAAAAATACGAAAAATATTTAGAAAATATATCTTTGGGAACAAAAGTCGATTTCACACTTAATAAAAGCGAAAATTTGACAAACGATCCTACTTTACTTTTAGAGGGTGGGCCCATATTGATACATTCCAAATATACGCAAGAACAACTAGATGCAGAAAAGAAAAGTTACTCCAATGGAATAATTTATGGTAAAGCCCCTAGAACTGTAGTAGCGATAGATAAAGAACAAAATATCAATTTAATGGTAATTGAAGGACTTGATAATCCGGAAACAGGTCTTACATACGACGAAACAAGAAACCTGCTATTTAAAATTGGTGAGTTTGAAGTTGCGATGATGCTAGATGGTGGTAGTTCTTCTATAGTTTATTACGAGGGTGAAATACAAAATTTCAAAAACGAAAAAACTCGTAATTATATTCCCGTGCTTCTAAGTGTTTATAAAAAAATCCCGTAGTTAAGAAATAGATTTAGAATGGAGGGGTAATAGTGAGTGAATATAACGCTGAAAAAAAGAGGATCATAGGATTCTTTGGACATCATGGATGTGGTAAAACTACCCTTATGGACGATGTCCTTGTAAATCTTGGATTAACTGATAGAATAGGTCAAAGACATTTAGACAAGGATCCTGTTGAAAAAGAAAAAGGAGCAACCTTTTCTAACCACATTTTCTCGTTCGATTTAGATGATTCAAGAATGTACTTTTTTGATACACCGGGATCTTTAGACTTTATAGGAGATATACAAATAGCTTTAAACGCTGTGGACAACGTAGTTATTGTAATAAACGCTTCTGCTGGTGTGGAAGTAACAACAGAAAGAATTTGGAATATGGCGAGAGAATTAAACAAGCCTATCGTATTTTATGTAAACCAAATGGATAAAGAAGAAGTTAACTTCGGAAACTTAATGCAAGAACTCAAAGAAAGTTTTGAGGACGAAATAAGAATAGTTCCTTTCCAGGTTCCCATAGGTGAAGGCTCAGATTTTAAAGGAGTTATAAATCTTTTATCAAATGACGTATTTATATATGAAGAAGGGACAGGCAAATCCTCCAAACAGAGTGAAATCCCTGATAATGCTAAAGATTATTTGGAAAGATTTCATTCTGAAATAATAGAAGATATTGTTGAAACCAACGAAGAACTAATGGAAAAATATTTTGAATCCGGCGAAGAAGGATTAAGTCAAGAAGAATTGATTTCCTCACTTCATAAAGCGTATGATGAAGATAAAATAATTCCTGTATTCATTGGATCTGCTTTAAAAAACATTGGTTTTGATCAATTGATAAAGGCTTTAATGAGTTTCGGAATGACCCCGCTTGAAAGAAAGTTTCACACTGAAGAAGGCAGTGAGATTTCTTCCCAAGAAGATGGTCAGTTTTTAGGTATCATCGTTAAAAATGAAGTAGACCCGTTCGTTGGAAAACTCACCTATCTAAGGGTTATTAGCGGTTCTTTAAAAGCCGGTTCTAGTATCTATATTGTTGAAGAATCCACAAGAGAAAAGATTTCCCATATCAACATACCTAGATTTGATAAGAACGAAGAAGTCGAAGTCGCTGGTGTTGGCGATATCTTAGTTATACCTAAGCTTAAATCGAGTAAAATAAATCAAACCGTATCCAGTGAAGAAACGTCAAATAGGCTGAAATTACCAGAATTTCCAGAACCGATGATATCTAAGTCTATAGCCCCTAATTCTAAAAATGAAATAGACAAAATTACTGAATCGTTGGCAAAAATTGCAGAGTCAGACCCAACATTTAAATGGGAATTCGATGCGGAAACTGGAGAAACGGTCATAAGTGGAATGGGAACCATTCACTTAGAAATAATGATAGAGAAATTGAAGAAGAATTTCGGCATTGATTTTGAGGTAGGAAAACCAAAAATTGCTTACAAGGAAACCATAAGAAATAAATCCCAGGCAGAATACAAACACAAAAAACAAACCGGAGGTCATGGTCAATACGGTCACGTTAAAATAGAAATTGAACCGCTAGAAAGAGGAAAAGGCTATGAATTTGTTGATAAAATCGTTGGAGGAGTTATCCCAAAAAATTTCATACCATCCGTAGACAAAGGTATCAGAGAAGCTATCAAAAAAGGTGTTTTGGCTGGTTTTCCTGTTGTTGATATTAGGGTCACTCTTTTTGATGGCTCTTACCATGAAGTTGACTCTTCAGATATTTCATTTCAAATAGCTGCAAGGCACGCATTTAAAATAGCTATGGAAAGCGACACACCGGTTATTTTAGAACCAATTATGCATGTTGAAATATTCTTACCCACTGAAAACACAGGAGATGTTATCGGTGAAGTTACAGCTAAAAGGGGAAGGCCTTTAGGAATGGAATCAGCCGGGAAAGGATACGATAAGATAGTGGCTGAAATTCCATTGGCTGAAATGCTGGATTTTTCACCTCGTCTCAGTTCTATCTCCTCAGGAAAGGGTTATTTTACCATGAAATTTTCCCATTATTCAGAAGTCAGCCCTGATATACAAAACAAAATAATAGAAGAAAGAAAAAGGGAAGAAGAATTACAAAAATAAAATGGGGCTATGCCCCATTTTTATATATCTTTTGCAGCTTTGTGCAAAATGGTTTTTTAAGTTTGCCGCATTGTGCAAACTGTGGCACTTCAAAACTAAGATTTTCATTTTAAAAGGGTCACAGGACAAATAAATAAAAAGGAGAGATGTATGGTGTCTATTACAACAAAAACAGGTGATAAGGGTGAAACTTCTCTTTGGAGTGGAGAAAGAGTATCAAAAGACGACCTAAGGGTTGAAGCCTACGGTACCGTAGATGAATTAAACTCATTCCTTTCCGAAGCAAGCCACTATTTAAAATCTCATGAAGTAAAAAAAATAATTAACGAAGTACAGAATAATTTATTTAAAGTAGCAGGAGAATTAGCTTCCAAAAGTCAAACATATAAATATCCCATTCAAGAAGAAGATGCCCTTAAAATTACGAATTATGTTTATGAATTTGAAAACAGGTTAGATTTAAAGGGATTTGTAATACCCGGAAGAACTTTGCAATCTGCAAAGTTAGATATTTGTAGAACTATAGCTCGAAGAGCAGAAAGACGAATTATCGCTTTAGACAAAAAAGAACCTGTATCAGAGCCATTAAAAAAATATGCAAATAGATTATCTGATCTGTTATTTGTATTAGCTCGTTTTGAAGAGTACATAGAAGATAAAATTGAATTCAAAAAATGGTGAGGGAATTAAAATGTTCTGCATCAAATTAGAATTGAAAATTAGGTTGTTTGGAATTGGTTCTTTGAAAGACAAAAGATCGGTAGTGAAAACACTTATAAACTCACTTAGAAAAAAGTACAATGTGTGTGCTCTAGAAGGGAATTATAACGACTCGAAAAATTACTTGGGAATATTCGTATCGTCGTTAAGTCAAAGCAGAGATTATTTACTAAACCTTATTGAACAGATTGAGGATGACATCGAACTTAATTATGGTTTAGAAGTTGAAAGGGAAGATTACACAATTTTTTAATTGTTATATGACCGCATAGTTAGGAGGTTATAATTTGGATTTAACCAGAATTATAGAAGAATTAAAAATGTATTTAAAAGCAACTATTAAATCTAAAAAAAGATTAGAACATATCTACAACGTTGTCAATTTCTCCATAAAATTAGCCCAAATCCACAAACTTCCAGAAAGAAAAGTGGAAGTCGCCTCGTTAGGACACGATTTGTTTCGAGATGTAGATCCAGGCAGGTTAATAAAATTGGCGGAGTTTTATAAAATTCCACTTGATAAATTCGATAAAAATCGCCCCATTCTCTTGCATGGAAAAGTAAGTGCGGAATTTTTGGCAAGGAAATTCCTTATTGACGATGATATATACCAAGCGATATATTATCACACGAGCGGTTATGAAAAAATGGGAGATATAGGAAAAGCGCTTGTTATTTCCGATTCAGCAGGAGATGACAAGAATTTTGAAGGCGTTGAAGAACTAAGAAAGGTATCAATCATATCTTTGAATGAAGGGTACAAATTAGCGATTAAAAACAAAATAAGCTATGCATTAGCTAAAGAGAGATACATATTGGAAGATACATATAAGACATGGAACGCACTGTGTCAAATTTGAGGATTTGTATCAATTTCCACCTAAGCCATATTCGTTTTCTGTATTATTCAATACATAAATTCTATTACTGGAAGGCAAAAATACTAACGGGTCGTAATTTGTATCGGCCTTTTTAACTTCGAAGTGAAGGTGAGGACCTGTACTTAAACCTGTATTTCCCACTCTTGCTATCATTTCGCCTTTTTCGACATATTGACCCTCATACACATTTATTTGAGAAAGATGACCGTAAACATAAGAACCATTGGAAGATTCTATTTCAACCATCAAACCATATCCGCCATTTTCGCCAACGAATTTTACTTCTCCCGCTTCAACACAAAAAACGGGTGTGTCGATGGGTGCCGCAAGGTCGATCCCTTTATGAAAAGAATATTCTTTAGTAATAGGGTGAATCCTATATCCATAAAGAGAAGAAATCGTACCATAAACAGGCCATATTATACTTCTTTCGTTATTAAAAGCTTTTCCTACAACACTTTTAGGGATAAAAAGTTTTTGATTAACAAAAATAGTTGTTGTAGCAAGATTGTTCGCTTTAACTATATCAGAAACGCTTGTGAAAAACAATTTAGCGATATAAGTTAGATTATCTCGCTTTTTGACTTCATAGATATACCCTTCCGGTTGAGGAATCGATATTACTTGCCCAATTTTTAAATTGTTTGGAGATAAATTAGGATTCCAATCTAAAATAGTTGAAATGGATACGTTGTATTCAATTGATATACTATACAATGTTTCATTACTTTTAATTTGATGTTCAACGATAGAATAAGACGAAAAGGCTACTACAGCCAAAATTGAGAAAGTAAAAAATACAGCCGCTCTTTTAAGACTGCCCAAAAGTTGTCTTCCCCCTTACTGATTCAACAGGTTAATAAAGAATACGAATTTATTATACCATATGATAATCTTTATCTAGTAAAAAAATAATTAACAATTCCTAAATTTACTTTCTCTTATTTTGATTTTTCTAATCATTGACATCTATTAAAATTGGTGTTAGAATAGAAAAATCTCTTCTGAGAAAAGCCTATGATTGCCACTATGGTAAAAATGGGCTTTAATTTTTTAAATATCTTCCTAAAATGGGGGAATATTTTTAATATGAATCTATTTTATTTAATCCCAGCTATATTGTTAGGATGGTCTTTAGGTTCCAACAATTCTTCCAATGTATTTGGACCAGCTGTGGCTTCTGGATTAGTTCCATACAAAAAAGCTATTATAGTATCTGCATTTTTTGTTTTTGTCGGCTCAGTAGTTGGGGGGAGAAATGGGTTAAACACCTTGGGGGCTTTGACTAATTTAAGTGTTGAACTACTATCATTAGCCTTATTTTGTGCTTTTTTAACGATGATTTTTATGAGTTTGATTGGGCTTCCTGCATCTGCTACCCAGGCTGTTGTAGGAGCTCTGATTGGTTTAAGTATTCTAAAAGGAACGTTCAATTCAGCCATTTTAACAAGAATTTTTATTTCGTGGATACTTACTCCTATTGGTGCCTTGGTTTTCGCTTTTATATTATATAGACTTTTAGCCCTAATATTTAGAAAATTTTTGGGGATCACAGCCCAAGATAGATTCTTAAAAGTACTAACATGGCTCGCTATTTGTTATAGTGCCTACTCATTAGGGGCTAACAACGTTGCAAACGTTACTGGAGTATTTGCAAACGTTTTACTTACTCCTAACTTTTTACTTATTATAGGTGGTTCAGTAATAGCGGTTGGAATTTTATCTACAAACAAAAAGGTTTTATATACCGTAGGGAAAGGAATTGTTGAATTAGATCATTTTTCATCATCCATATCGATTTTGGGGGCAGGGGTTACCTTGTGGGTCTACTCTTTAATTGGTATCCCTGTCAGTGCCGCACAGGCTACAATAGGTGCCATTATAGGTGTTGGATTAGCAACAGGTACTAGAACTTTTGATACTAATACGATAATGAAAGTAATATTTGGTTGGATAGGAACACCTATGATTTCTGGACTTATTTCTCTTATAGTATTATTACTAATTCAATTATTATATTAAGAAGAGGGGAGTTACCAAGCTCCCCTCTATTTTTTTATTTTGAAAATTTTTTCTCCATTATATATTGGTCTATTCCTTGAGCAGCTTTGTGTCCGTCTGCAACTCCGTGAATTACATCTGGACCATGTACTATATCCCCACCTGCAAACAGCCATGGTAAACCTTCCACTTGACCGTACTCGTTTGTTTTTATTTTTCCTCTTTCTATCTTCATGTTCTTTTGGATCTCTTCCGGCAGATAGCTGTAATCTGGAGCCTGCCCAACAGTCATTACGACCATATCTGCATTTACCGTAATAGTGTTACTTTCATCGTATTTTGGGTTGAATCTTCCGTCCTCATCGAATACTTCCACACATTTCCTAAATAACACACCTTTCAGTTCTCCATTTTCAACTATCACCTTCACGGGACCCCATCCTGGATGAAAAATTACCCCTTCTTCTCCGCCTTCAACAATCTCGTCTTCATCAGCAGGCATCTCATCAAAGTTTCTCTCTAAACTGAGGACATGTACTTCAGATTTATTATATTCCATGTTTTGGAGTCTGAGCATGGACCTTGCAACATCCATGGCAACATTTCCTCCCCCAATTACCACAAGAGATTTCGGTATATATGGTTTTGGACCTTCTCCTCTGACATAATTTTTCATTTCTTCTAAAATTGTCAAAGAATCAAAGACTTTTTCATGATCAGATCCTTCGATGGGAAGCTTTCTACCTTTGTTGAATCCAGTTGAAACAAATATTACATCGTTTTTTGCTTTTAATTCTTCTAATGTGATATCCTTACCAACTTTTGTATTTGTTACTATCTTTACTCCCAACGACTTTATGTAATTTACATCTTGCTCAAAAGCCGAGTCTGGAAGCCTATAAGCAGGACCTCCATAATTAAGAACACCTCCCGGCCTGTTCTTTTCCTCATAAACAGTTATTTCATATCCCATTAAAGACAAGAAATAAGCTGCAGAAAGTCCGGCAGGTCCAGCTCCAACGATGGCAACCTTAGCGTTAGCCTTTTTTATAATCTCCTGATCTAAAATCTCTGGATATTTATCCTGTGGAACGTTATCCACGATATATCTTTTTAACCATCGTATTGCTATAGGTTCTCCTCTGTGACCTATAGTACAAGCTGTTTCACATCGATGAGTACAAATTCTACCGCATACCGCGGGCAAAGGATTCGTTTTATAAAGATCTTTCAAACCGGTTTGAAGATCGTCATTGTATATATCCTTTATGTAATCTGCTATGTTCATGTGTGCCGGACATGTCTTTTCACAAATACTACACCCCACACATCTTGAAGCCTCTTTTACAGCTTGTTCTTTTGAAAATCCTTTAACCATCTCTATGAATGAGGTTTTTCTGATTTCTGATGGGTCAATTTCCATCTCTTCTCTTTCCAAGTCAAGTAGGTCTGAATCTTCATCTCTAACATAACCTAAAGGTTTTTTAACTCCATGGATCCCGTCATCTGTGGGAATAAAAAAGAAGGTGTTTGGATCTTTAGATATATGTACATATTCTTTGGTCATCTGCAATGAACCAGTGGTACATATATCCACACATAAACCACAAAAGCTGCATCTACCATAATCTATGGCGGGCCTTTGTGGTTTAGAGCCTTCTACATCTGGGAGTTCTTCGAACTCAATCATTGTTATAGCATCTGTCGGACATATTTTTGAACAAGTACCACAACCGATACATTTTTCCCAGTCGTTTATATGAAAACCTCTATATCTATCCGAAGCCTCTCGAGGTGTCATTAAGATATCTTCCATAGGAACACTAACAGGCTTTTTCGTAAGGTATTTCCAGGCCCTTGCTGGAGCAAAAAAACTTTTTTCAGGTGTATTCATCATATTCACCTCTTCCTTTAATTTTTATCTATCTATTTCAGGAGCACAGACACCCATTGTATCCATCCAAAGCGCTGCATCCTCTATCCTCGTACCGGGCAAATATTTTTCTACCCCCAATAAACCTTGTGGATAGGATGCTCCTCTAACAGCAACTCTATAGGGTTTATCTTCTCCTTCTGAAACCATATAATAACCATATTCTCCTCTTGTGCACTCGATATGAGTGTAAACTTGACCCTTTGGAACACGCCACCTTAAAGCACTTCCACTAGATATTTTGTTCCATACTTTACCTTTTTTGGGCATTTTTTCAATTACCTGTCTTATTATTTTTATGCTCTGATACGTTTCGAGGTATTTGAAATACACCCTTGTATATCCATCTGAGTAGTTTGCGGTTGGGACAGAGAATTCTACTTGGTCATACCTTGCATATGGGTCTACTTTTCTAATATCGTATGCTTCTCCCACAGCTGATCTCATGCCTATCCCAGTAACTCCTAACTCCCAAACAACCTCTGCAGGTAACAACAACTTATCTTTGGTTCTTCTTTGAAAGAGGGAGTTCTTGAGAATCAAATCTTCGTATTCTGGAAGTCGATTTTCTAAATAATCGAGAAAACTCTTTATTTTCTCAATAGTTTCTTCACTCAAATCCTTTCTTACGCCACCTGGTACGATATACATATGGTAAACTCTTGCCCCTGTTATCTCTTCAAAGATATCCAATATAAGATCTCTATCTGCGAGTCCCCAATTGGGTCCAGTATAGAGTCCAACAGGTCCTCCTATTCCTCCAAGCGACATTAGATGGTTTGCGATTCTTGCTAGTTCTAAGATTATCATCCTTATCCAATGAGCTTTTTCAGGGACTTCAATTCCTGCTAACTCCTCTATCGCCATGGCGTAAACCATCTCATTAATATCAGGTTCTGGTACGCAAATCCTTGGTATGAGTGCAAGATTATTCATCCAAAGTCTTCTTTCCATAAGTTTTTCAAATCCTCTATGCAACATACCAGGCATAGGCCTTGCCCTGACGATGGTATCTCCATCAACATACATATGTACACTGAAATTTCCGTGCATTCCCGGATGATTTGGCCCCAAGTATAATTTAAGTTCTTTCATTTATTCCACCTTCTTTTATGACTTCTTTTACTGCGTTCTTGGAAAGTTCCACATCATACTTTCTATCAGGGAATTTACGCTTAGAATACTCTAACGGATCAAAATCTTTTCTCATAGGTGGTTTATCATCCCATAATTCTAAGAACAACGGTTTTTCAGAATCTGAATTACCTTCAAATTTTACTCCGAAGAACTCATGGATATCCCTTTCGTAGTATCTGGCTCCAGGGAAAATATCTATGATACTGATATATTCCGGATTTTTTCTATCTATCTTTGTTTTTACTAAAAAAGTAATTCCATTTGTCCAGTTGAACAAAACATAAGCTAGTTCAAATTTGTTTTCTTCAATCCAATCAATACAGGTTATCAAACTTAACTGTTTCCAACCTTTGTCCTTTAAATAAGTCAATATCATTGGTACATTATTTTGATCAACAACTAAACTTATTTCATTTTTCTTTGGCGTGGTGAAATCTTTTATATCGAAATTTTTCTCAAGAATGCTTATCATCTCTTTGGCATCATTCGTGGAATTCATCCTTTACATACACCTCCCCTAAAGAACGGATTTGATTATTTCGATACCAATCGTAATTCTCAACATATTTTTTCCATCCGTTGGCTTCGCCTTTTGTTATCATGTTTTCAAGCGTTTTGAAAGTATTCATTATAGCTTCAGGCCTTGGCATACATCCGGCAAGGTAGAGATCAACTGGAAGATAATAATCCAGCCTGTTGATCACCGCATAGGAATCATAGTAGATTCCCCCGTTTAAAGTACAAGACCCAAACCCTACAAGATATTTTGGAGTCATCATTTGTTCATAAGTGTATATAACTCTTCTTAAAGTTTTAACGCTTAAATAACCTGTTATCAGCAGAACATCTGCTTGACGAGGTGTTGCCATAGGTCCCATACCCAATCTTTCCATGTCGAATCTTGCTGTCATTGTTGGCGGAAGTTCTACCGCGCCACAACCTGTGCAATAATGAAGCATCCATAAAGATTTGCCTCTGAAGATATTTTTTATCTTTTCCCAAAAAGTTATGGTATCGTTTAAATCTTCTTCGAAGATATTCATCTGCTCTATTTTCTCTTCATTTGTCATACGTTCACCCCCAGTCCTGTAAAAATTACTATCGCAGCTTGAACAAGTGACAGTACTATTGGAACTCCATAGAAGAATGTTACAACATTCTCTATTCTAAAACGAGCCGAAACAGCGTATATCAGTGTGACTAAGGTATAAACAAAAAAGTACTTTATTAAGTATTCAATTAAATTTCCTCCTCCTAAAAACAGGTTCACGAACAAACCAACTTCAACTAAAGTTGCAAACTCGTGCTGCAACATCAACATACCGAAATGTTTTCCACCATACTCAACCATAGGTCCAGAGGCTATTTCTGCTGGTGCGATGGGCGTATCAAATGGTACCTTATTAAGCATACCGAGTAAAGATATAAAAGCTACTATGGCTCCTAAGGGCATAGTAAAAATATGCCATCCAAAAATCCCATTCATTTGTTGTACATGTGCCAATTCACTAAGTGAAGAAGTACCATAAACGTGTATCATACCGAATACAACTATCATAAATGGGACTTCATAAGCAACCATCTGAGTCAACGCCCTCATAATACCTATTCCTGCCCAGGCGTTTCCTGAACCAGAAGCACTCATAGCCATCCCAAGAGAACCTATTGCTAATAAATAGACAACTACAAAGAAATTATCAAGACCATTAAAAGCCACGATATTGCCAAAAGGTAAGAACATAAAAGTGGCTATCGTTCCTCCCAAAGCCATCATCACACCAAAATCATAAATAAAACCATGTGTTATAGATGATTTTGATAAAGCTTTAAAAATATCCATAAAAGTTTGATACCAGGGTGGTCCTACTCTTCTGTGAACTTTAGCGGTAACTTTTCTTTGAATACCATCAAGAGATACCTGCCATAAAAATCCCATGAAAACTATCATCAAGGCTATCAAATAACTCATATTTTATCACCCCAGAAAAAGGCTATTGTTATTATCACAGAAATCCAAAAGACACCTACAGAAGCGTTTGAAGAAAAGAACCAACTTCTGACAAGACGGCCAAATTCGTTTACTCTTAAAGCTATGGCATCATAAAATTTTTCCACTGATGGATGATTCTTATACAATCTTTCAAAAGGAGCGTAATAGTTTTTGGCATAATGATACGATTCAGGATCGTATATAAATTCGCCAGCAGTGTAAGTGTTCATTTGATCAACGGGCTGAGCCTTTTTATGTGTATAAAAAATCAATGCGGCTATAATGAAACCTATTACGAAGACGGCCGTAATCACTAAAGAATCCCACATGCCACTGAAGGAGTATATCTTAGAACCTTCTACACTGATTGGAACAAGATTCAGAGAAGCCTGAATCTTAGAAATAAATCCTAACATGTGAGAAGGAAACACGCCAAAATATATTGTAAGTAAAGACATCACAAGCATTGGAATCTGCATCATAAAGGGAACTTCTTTCACATCGTTGTGTTTAGGTGACAATTGACCTAAAAATACGGTAGCAAGAGGCCTAAATACGTACATGAAAGACCCTATACTTCCAAAAAAGGTGGCAAAAGCTATAAACATAAGTCCTTTGCTCGCTAAACCTTGGAAGATCAACCACTTTGATGCGAATCCACTCGTGGGTGGTATCCCCGCAATGGAAATTATGGCAACTAAATAAGCGGCAAAGGTTACAGGCATTTTCTTTATCAACCCACCCAGTTCACTCATATTTGTTGTACCAGTCCTATAAGCAACCGCTCCAATAGTTAAAAACATAGCGGCTGATGCCATTGCGTGATTGAAAATATGCATCATTCCACCCGCGAATCCTACTTGATCTAAAAGCGAGATACCGATCAATATGTATCCACCATTTGCAACGGTGGAATAAGCTATCAATCTTTTAGCGTCTTCTTGTTTTATTGCCATAAGGGTTCCAACTATAATGCTTATTGCTCCTAAAACCATGATTATATAATTTTCATAAGGAACACCGATTATATGAATATGGTTAGAAAAAATCTGCGAAGTGGGTATAATTGCGCTAACCAACAACGCTATAAATGCCCCCATTTTAACTAATCCTCCCGAAAGAACTGGAGAAAAAGTATGAGGAGCGTTCCCATGGGCAATGGGGAGCCACGTGTGAAATGGGAAAATTCCGAGTTTTGCTAGTCCTGCGATAATAATTACAAAATAAGCCATCACGGCTGTATTGGGACTGCTAATTAAATTCTGTGAGATACTTTCTATATCAAAAGTTTGATACAATGAGTATAAATACATCACAGCAAAAAACATTGAAAAAGAACCGATCGTACTGATTGCGTAATAAACTACAGAGGCCTTCCTTGATTTACCAAGGGGAATTATGAACAAGGAAGACCAAACTACCATCTCCCAAAATATGAATAACGTAAGAAAATCCTTGGCAAAGAAAACCCCCAACGTAGAAACTACAGAAAACACGTAGAGCATGTTGTATGAAGCAGGATTAACCATTTTTTCTATCCAATATGGATTAAAAAAAGACACAAGAAAATAAGTTAAAACCATTATTATGGAAAAGAACCAACCATAATTAGAACTCACCAATTGCAATGAAAATCCTCCAAAAGACCAAAGGTTAAATACTGTTCCAACATCGTTCATATATCCAAACAAAAAAACTAAAACAAACAATGTTGAAAAAATGGTAAAGTAGCTACCCAACTTTTTGTTTATCTTTGTTAAGAAAAAAGTCAAAATCGATAACAACAAACCTGTAATTAACAGAGAGTTTAACGCCATCTACATCACTCCCACTGACAAATAAGATAAGGATTCCTTCAAAGGTTCAGATACATTCTGTACAAAATCTCCGAGTAATTCTGGGTAGATTCCTCCAATAATGAATAAGAATCCAACAACTACCGCTACGACACTTATAACAAATAATTTGTTCATGGAAAATTTGGTGGTCAATTTTTCAGTTGCCTCCTCGTGTTCTTCACCTGGTACCCATAGTTTAACTAGCATCCTTATATAATAAACACCTTCCAACAAACTTCCCAACAATATTACTAATGGAATAATCCAGTTGGTATTGAAAGCAGTGTTTATAATATTGAATTTCGCATAAAAACCGAAGAACAAAGGAAGACCTATCAAAGACAAAGCAGAAACAGTAAATCCAAAACCTATTAGAGGATACTTTCTAAATATCCCCGCAGCCTGATCGATAGAATCACTTGAATTATTCTCATAAACGTTCGCGGCAGTAGAAAACATAACTATCTTAGCAAAAGCATTGTTTATAATTTGTAAAATTGCTGCGTACCCCCCACCTATTAAAAATAGTCCAGTGATCAATCCTGCCTGTCCAATACTTGAGAAAGTAAGTATTTCTCTCATATTCTTTGTGGCGGTCGCAGAAGCTTCGGCAAATATAAAGGTGATGAAAGTAATCGCGATAAAAATATTAAACAAAGGCCCACTAATGGTAATTAAATTGGAAAAGAACCTTCCAAATACCAAAAAAACTGTTGACGCATAAACAGCAGAAAATAATGGGGCAGTCAAGGTGTTCACATTAGAATAAATACCTCTAACCCAACTATTAAAAGGTATAAGTTTTGCCTCAACCGCTAAACCTGAAAAAATTAAAATGGAAACTATCAGTTGAATATTTGCTGAAAGTTCCGAAAAATGCATGGACAAATCAGACATGTTAAGACTTCCAACAACGGCGTATACAATAATTATTCCAAGTAAATACAAACTAGATCCCACGGAACCTAAAACCAAATAATTAAACGTATGATGGTACTTTCCATGTAACGTTGATATTATATAAGCTGAAATAGTGGCTATTTCAAAGAAAACGTAGAAGTTGAATAAATCATTAGTTAACACCATTCCATTTAAACCGGCTAAAGATATTAACAGAGGCAATGAATATTTTTCAATCTTCCTTATTCCAATCAGAGAGGAAACGAGAAACAAAACATTAATTAATACTATCCCAAATAAAGAATAATTATCCACCAACATGTTAATACCAAATGGCGGTTGCCAGCCTCCAAGTTCGTAACTTCCTTTTTGTACAAAAAAAGCAAAGATGGTGTTTAAAATCAACCCAAAAAACAAAAGAGATTTTGAAAGGTTTTTAAACATTACCCCAACGAACGCTAGAAGTAGAGGGATAACTATTAAAAGTACTGGATTAATCATCTGAACCACCTCTAATTTCATCTATTTCGATAGAACCCTTTTCAAAGTATACCTTTCTAATAAAAGCCAAGCCTAAAGCGGTAGTCCCAAAACCGATAACAATGGCTGTTAATACCAACGCTTGAGGGAGTGGATCAACATAATTTGAAACAGATTCAGGAGTTATAATCGGTGCGTTACCACCTTTAATGTATCCAACAGATATAATGAAAAGATTCAAACCTAATTCTAAAAGGTTCAGTGAAATAAGCATCTTAATCAAATTCTTCGATGAGAGTAAGCCGTAGATTCCAACAAAAAACAGTGCTAAAAATAAATACTGAATCATTCTTCTCCCCCCTGTGTTAAAAAGTTGCCAATGATATTTGATAATTCAGAACCAACTTTTAAACCTATCAAAACGTATAGTATAGGTGTCAATCCTGCGCTGAAAAGTTGACCAATCTCGCCCGAAGGCAAAAAGTTGTATAAAAATGAATTAAAAGCAAAAAGTCCTATTAACCCTAAGACTATAACCAAAACTCCCGAGGTGCCTTCAAGTACATTGAAGGCTTTCATCTTCTCTTTAAATTTATCATCGCTTATGTACATCAATAAAACCGATGAGGCTATCATTGCACCACCCGGGAATCCTCCACCTGGGGTTAGATGACCGTGAACGAAGATATAAATCCCAACGATCAATATAATGCCTGTTATAATTCGAACACCAGCTTTGAGAATGAAATTTGGTTTTACTCGAAAGATAATCCTTTCTTTCCCTACATTTAAAAGCAAGGCTACCCCCATTGCCGAAATAAAAAGGACTGTTAATTCTCCTAAGGTATCAAATCCTCTGTAATTAACGACTACAGAAGTAACAATATTAGCCGATCCTGTTTCCGGATAAGGTCTGGTTTCATCGACGTTTTTCTCTATGTATCCTTGTGAAACGGTGTTATTTAAATCTCTCTCACCGTACTTTGGAAAGAAACTTTCCGAATCGTACAATAATGAAAAAATAAAAAAGGCAAGGGCAAGCGTCATTAAAGCTGAAATAAACTTCTTCATTATTTTTCACCACTCTTTTTCATAGTCATCAAAGTAAAAACGAAGAGCGAGGTCATCAAACCCGAACCTATAACAGCTTGAGTTATAGCAACATCCGGAGCTTTCATGATTATGAATTCCACAACTGAGAGCAAAGACGTTATAGATAAAAAAACGATGGAATTCAACAACTTTTTCGATTCAATTGCCATCAAAGCGAAGAGAATCATTGTAAAACCAATGATTACAGCTATTATTTCAATCATCTTGGCTCATCTCCTCTTTCTCATACAAACTTTTTAAATCATCTTTTTGCAATTTTGCTATTTTTGCACCATGTAAGTAGGAGGCGCGAGCTAAAACGGAACTTCCAACGGGATTGGTGATAGTCATAAAAACGACTAAGATTAGTGACTTCAAAAACCACGTTGGGTTTAAAAATCCAACTCCTAAAATTAAAGAAAACGCACCTAAAGTCGTGGCTTTCGTACCTGCCTGTATTCTATTGAAAACATCCGGCATTCTGAATATACCTAAACCTCCCAATAGATAGAAAATCCCTCCAATTATTATTAAAACGTCTCCGATCACCTTCATTTTTTCGCCTCCAAATATCTGGAAAGAACAACCGTTTCCAAAAAGGACAGAACTCCGTAAACTATTGCAATATCCAAATAAATTTCATTTTTAAAAATATGCGACAGCAAAACAATAATTCCTGTGATCATTACGTTCATAGTATCCAAAGAGACGATTCTATCTGTTACTTCAGGACCAATTATCATTCTCAAGATCGAAAAAAACACACCTATTCCAATGAGGCTAAATACGACAATCTCTATCATTTGTATATCCTCCCCAAAATTTTTTCGAAAGTCCCTGTAACATGCTTTTTGTAATCTTTTTCGTTTTCACCTTTTATATCTATCCAATGGATGTATAGGTTTTCATCATCAGCATCAATTGCTAGTGTCCCAGGGGTTAAAGTAACGGAATTGGCTAAAGTTAACTTACCAACATCTCCCTTCAAATCAATAGGAATTTTCACAAAACCTGGGTTTAAAGGTATTTTTGGTGTTAAAACCCTCCTTGCAACATCGATATTTGATAAAAACATTTTGTAGACGAAAACAGGTACGTATACAACCACAAACAAAGGTAGTTTGTAAACAATGGAAAGATCAAACTCATAATCCACAAGACCTGCAATGACTCCTGCTAAAACAATTGAAACTAAGAACCCTACGATCAATTCAGAAAGGTTAAAAGAAGTCAAAAACAGCCAAATTACTAGAAGAACAACAAAAGTTGAAACAAACTTCTTCACAACAATCCCTCCACTTTATATAGTTTGTGAAAAAAAACTCATACTTGACACAATATAAATAATATACCCATACATTATACCAGTAATTGGTATAATTTCAAAATCAAAAAACAACTTTCTAATCGTTTTTAATCGTCCTTAATTACCTCTAATTATTCCTAATCGCTAATTTTCTATAGTATTTATTTTTTATGGTATAATTGAATATGCAATTTTTCATATCTTTTTTAAGTGTTGATCACCTTCCAGGGGGTACCATTGAAAGGAGGAACAAGATATGGAGAGAAGGATTTTAGGTAAGACGCAAGAAGAACTCTCTATCATAGGTTTGGATTTGGAAAAGCTGCTCGTAAGCGAATATAATTATGAAATTAAAAGGTTTTTAGAAAAGTTTATTCTAGGTGGTGTAAATTTCTTTGAAATTTCGCCTACATTGGAACCTAAAGACGAAGCGACTATTTTTCCAATAAATTTGCATAGGGATAAACTTTTTATTGCGGGTAAGTCTTTCTCCAAAAGCAGTGATGAGATACAACTGGACATAAAAGAACTCTTAGCTAAATTCAATCTTCAATATCTAGACTTGATCCAAATTGTTGCAAATACCCAAGAGGATATTCATAGAATTCTAGGTCCTGAAGGCGCGTTAGAGGGATTCTTTGCCGCTAAAAATTTGGGCTTAGTAAAATACATAGGTTTTTCAACAAACAAAGAAAGCATAGCTTTACAACTTTTAGAAAGTTATGATTTTGATTCGATTACCTTTCCCATAGATTGGATGAATTGGTACACTGGTTATGGAAGAAAAGTAATTTCTAAAGCCAAGGAAAAAGGAACTGGCGTAATAAGTAAACAAAATCTTATAAAAAAGATAACGAAGATAAATGCAGAAAAAGGGATATCGGACCTTCTTTATATTCCTTCTGAAAGTTATGAAGAAGTGAAGACAACGATAAGATTTTCTCTTACTAAGCCAATAACCTCTATATTATGCTCTAGCCACATAAACCTTTTAGAATGGTTAATAAAAGCAGCAGACGAATTCACACCACTTGATATAGAAGAAGAAGAAAATTTGCGAAAAAGTTGTGAAGATCTAGGAAAAGTTTTTAACCCTAAAAACATTTGAGGAGAAATTTTATGTATGTATCAGTAATAGGAGGAATAAATACAGATTTCAAAGGATCTTCTTACGAAAAATTATCTCTCAAGACTTCAAACCCTGGACGTATCTTTTATTCTTCAGGAGGTGTAGCTAGGAACGTTGCCCACAATTTATGCAAATTAGAAGTCCCTGTTAATTTATTTGGAGCAGTTGGGAACGATGTATTTGGTGAAATAATTTTAGCCGAATTAAATAATCTAAAGGTAAATACTAATTTTATCAAGATTTGTGATAATAGCAGAACGGGTGTTTACCTGGCTATTTTAGACGAAAAAAAAGATATGTTTGTCTCTATATCAGACATGGATATTATTAATGAGATAAATATAAATTATATAAAAAAACACAAAGATACGTTACTCCAATCAAAAATTGTCTTTCTTGAAGCAAATTTAGAACCTCAGACGATAGAATATATACTTAAAATCCTTGAAAACACGAATGTTTACACAGTTTTTAACGCCGTATCAAATCTAAAAGTAAAAAAATTAAAAAATATAACTGGAAAAATAGATTATCTGACCCTAAACTTCTCAGAATTGAAATCCTTAAGAGAACAAGAAAACTTGAATTTTTTTGATTATAAAAGTATACAAAAGACTTTTTCAGAAAAATTCCCCAATATTTTTAATTTAATTGTAACAAACGGGGAAGAGGGGGTTCTCCTTTTAAACAATCGCATTAAAAAAGCAGATTTCTTTTCTGTAGATGAAGTCGAAGACTCCGAAATAGTCGATTCCAATGGTGCCGGAGATGCTTTCACCGCTGGATTTATCTACGGCATTTACAAAGATGCTGATATAGAAAAAAGCATTGAATACGGAATAAAAGCCTCTCAAATTACCCTAAAAAGTCCAAAAACAGTGGCAGATGAGTTATCTTCTAAAATTTTTGATTAATTAAAAGGGCTGCCGGGCAAAGTGGCGCTATAGAAAGTTTGTAAAACAATAAAAATACAGCTTTTGGAGGAAAACTAATATGAATACAACCCTATATTTAGAAATAAAAGAAGAAGTGTACCAAGCTTTGAAAGAAAATAGACCTATCGTTGCCTTGGAATCAACTATAATTTCTCATGGAATGCCTTATCCACAAAATGTAGAAGTGGCAAAAAATGTAGAAGAAACAATAAGAGAAAGGGGAGCAGTTCCAGCAACTATCGCAATAATAGATGGCAAAATGAAAGTAGGATTATCAAAAGAAGAATTAGAATTCATGGCCACCTCCAAAAACATATTGAAAGCAAGCAGGATGGATCTCCCCGTTATCCTTGCAAAAGGTTTTAACGCCGCTACCACGGTTGCAGCAACTATGATTATAGCTGAACTTGCTGGAATAAAGGTCTTCGTAACGGGAGGAATAGGAGGTGTACATAGAAACGCTCAAGAAACTTTTGATATCTCCGCAGACCTGCAAGAGCTTGCGAAAACCAACGTGGCGGTGATATCTGCTGGACCTAAAGCTATATTAGATCTTCAATTAACCAAAGAATATTTGGAAACTTTCGGTGTCCCAGTGATTGGCTATCAAACAGACGAACTTCCATGCTTTTTTTCGAGGGAAAGTGGGATAAATGTACCTTATAGAGTTGAAACTCCTAAAGAAATCGCATCAATAATGAAGACAAAGTGGGACTTGGGCCTACAAGGGGGCATTTTTATTGCAAATCCTATTCCTAAAGAGTATTCACTGGATTTTGAGGAAATAGATAAAACAATAGAAAACGCAATAGAAGAGGCTAAAAGGCGAAAAATAAAAGGTAAGGAATTAACCCCCTTTCTACTTTCAAAAATAAACGAATTAACAAAAGGGGAAAGTTTAAAAGCAAATATTGAATTAGTCTACAACAATGCCCAACTTGGTGCAGAAATAGCAAAAGAGTTTAACATCCTATCTTAGGGGAAAGGAATGATGTATTTGAAAGAGAAACCCATCAAAAGAGTTGCGGCAATTCACGATCTTTCAGGTTTTGGAAAAGCTTCTTTAACCGTTGTAATTCCTATATTATCTTCTATGGAGATTCAAGTCTGCCCACTTCCCACTGCCATACTATCAACCCATACAGGGGGGTTTGAGGATTACTCTTTTTTGGATCTAACAGACAATATGAAAGATATAATATCGCATTGGAAAAAATTAGACCTGAGTTTTGATGCCATTTATAGTGGTTTTTTAGGTTCAGAAAAACAGATCGATATTGTAATGGAATTTATACAATATTTTTCACAGAAAAATGAAACTCTAGTAGTCGTTGATCCAGTAATGGGGGATGACGGGAGACTTTACGCTACCATTACTGAAGGCATGGTCAAAGATATGAAAAAACTAGTTTCCAAGTCTCATGTAATAACACCAAATTTAACGGAAGCTTGTTTTCTTTTGGATGAAAAGTACGACCAAGATATTAGTGAAGAGATGTTGAAAAGCTGGTTAAAACGTTTGTCAGACATGGGCCCAGAAGTCGTTATTATAACAAGTGTTCCTGATGAATCTAAATCAAAAATAGGGGTATTAGCTTATGAAAGGACAAATAATAGGTTTTGGAAAATCACCAATAACTATATAAAAGCCTTATACCCTGGTACAGGGGACTCCTTTGCAAGCGTTATCGTTGGTAGTCTTTTAAACGGAGACAGTGTACCAATGGCAATAGACAGGGCTACTCAATTCGTGTCTACGTGTTTAAAAGCTAGTTATGGTTATAAATATCCCCAAAGGGAAGGCATACTTTTAGAAAAAGTGCTTGATACTTTGAACGCCCCAACACTTTTACAAAGCTATGAGATTTTTTAGAAGAGTTTTTGTTGTATAATATTAGAAAGGAAAAGGTTGGTGCTTAAAAGTCATGAATTTATCTGTGTATTCAGAAATCGGAAAATTAGAAAAAATCCTTCTACATAGACCGGGAAAAGAGTTAGAAAATTTATCTCCTCATTATCTTTCTGATCTGTTATTTGACGATATTCCTTTTTTGTATAAAGCGCAAGAAGAACATGATTACTTTGCAAATGTTTTAAGAGAGAATGGTGTAGAAGTTTTGTATCTTACAGAATTGTTGACGGAAACGCTTAATGATTTGGATTTAAAAGAAAAATTTGTCAAAGAGTTTTTACAATTCTCAGAAATATACAATAGCTTCATTTATGCTCTTTTAAAAGATTATTTGTTTTCCCTAGATACCAAAGAAATGGTGGATACTATAATATCGGGTATACGTTCTGATGAACTAGAAATTAACAGAAACATCTTCTCCTTGAGGGTTAGAAGAGCGGATATAGAGTTACCTTTTTTCCTTCCCCCTATGCCAAACTTATATTTTCAAAGGGATCCTGTGGCGATTTTGGGAAAAGGTGCCTGCGTGAACAGAATGAAAACCTCAGCAAGAAGAAGAGAAGTTATGCTTATGGAATATGTCATAAAATACAACACAAAATTTGAAGGCACCCCATTGTATTACGAGAAAGATTACCCTTATCCAATAGAGGGTGGGGATATCTTAGTGTTAAGCGAAAAAGTTTTAGCGGTAGGGATTTCTCAAAGAACCTCACCAGAAGCTGTTGAAATCCTAGCTAAGAAGTTTCTAAAAGAAAATAAAGATACCTTTGAGAAGATAATTGCTTTTATAATACCTGATAATAGGGCTTATATGCATTTAGACACCATATTCACAATGGTTGATTACGATAAATTTCTAGTACATGCAAATTTAAAAGAAGATATAGATACTTTCATTATTACTAAGTCTAAAGAGGGATTTGATTTTTATGAAGAAGAAGAAAGTTTGGAAAACATATTAAAAAAACATCTTAATTTAGATCATGTCGAAATTATTAAATGTGGAAACGCTGATATAATAGCATCACACAGGGAACAGTGGAATGATGGCTCCAACAGTTTGGCAATAGAACCTGGAAAGGTTATCACCTACGATCGAAATTACATCACCAACAGAGAATTAGAAAAATCGGGGATAGAAGTTTTAACCATACCGTCCAGTGAATTATCTAGAGGAAGGGGAGGCCCTAGGTGCGCTAGTATGCCACTTATAAGGAGGAGATACTCTTGAGAAAAAAAGTTTTGATAATGGGAGCAGCAGGTAGAGATTTTCACAATTTCAACGTTTATTATCGCGATAATCCTGACTACGAAGTTGTTTGCTTCACAGCCACACAGATTCCTGATATCGAAGGAAGGCTTTATCCCAAAGAACTCGCTGGAGAGTTGTATCCCAATGGGATACCCATAGAATCAGAAGCAAACCTAGTCAATCTTATCAAAGAAAACAACATCGACGAAGTTGTGTTATCCTACAGCGATTTGCCGTTTTCGTATGTAATGGAAAAGGCTTCTTTGGTGCTTGCTAGTGGCGCAGATTTTAAACTTCTGGGCCCCAATAATTCTATGTTGAAATCCAAAAAACCTATTATCTCGATTTGTGCCGTTAGAACCGGTTCAGGAAAAAGTCAAACAACGAGGAGAGTTTTGGATATTCTAAAAAATAAAGGTTTAAAAGTAGTTTCAATCAGACATCCAATGCCATATGGGAACCTAGTAAAGCAAAAGGTACAAAGGTTTGCCACTTACGAAGATCTAGATAAACACGAATGTACAATTGAAGAAAGAGAGGAGTATGAACCTCATATAGATAGGAACTCTGTCATCTATGCAGGTGTTGATTATGAAGAGATATTGAGACAGGCGGAAGAAGAAAATCCCGATGTTATATTATGGGATGGTGGAAACAACGATTTTTCATTCTATAAACCCGATTTATCTATCGTTGTAGTCGATCCACACAGAGCCGGTCATGAAGTATCCTATTTCCCTGGAATGACGAATCTTATTATGGCAGATGTTCTAGTTATCAATAAAGAAGAAACAGCAACATTGGAAGGCATTGAAAAAGTAAGAGCAAATATAGAAAAATGGAATCCAAACGCAACAGTGATTGATGCCGCATCTCCTTTGTTCGTCAAAAATCCTTCTATTATAAGAGGAAAGAGATGCCTTGTTATTGAAGATGGTCCAACCTTAACTCACGGCGAAATGACCTATGGAGCCGGTTTCATAGCTGCCAAAAAGTTTGGAGCTTCTGAAATAATTGACCCAAGACCTTATGCAGTTGGTTCAATAGTAAATACTTATAAGAAATATACTCATCTTGATAAAATACTTCCCGCAATGGGTTATGGAAAAAAACAGATAAAAGAACTGGAAGAAAGCATCAATAAATCCGATGCCGAAGTTGTGGTTATAGGTACACCAATTGATCTAACAAGAATTATGGACATAAAAAAACCTACAGTTAGGGTAACTTACGAGTTGCAAGAAATCGGTAAACCTGATTTAGAAGAAGTTTTAAGTAATTTTTTAGAAAATAAATAAAATGATTGAGAGATGCTCATTGAGAGCATCTCTCGTTGATGTTTTTTAATTTCTAAATTATCTAAGGAATTCGCATGTTGGAGGTGTGTTTTGTGGCAAATGTGTATGTTGGAGGAAAAAGAAAAAGAGGCAGAAGAATATGGCTTATCTTGATAATAATTATCGCTATAATCGCGGCTTTTTTAGGCTTCATGTTATATAGATACAACCAATTCATCAACAATCCTGTAGCAGCTTCGAGCAGTGTAACTTATACAGCATCTTATGACAATGGGCTATATTTTATAAGGGTTCTGAACGATAACAGAAAGATAATGATAGTCAAAGTAGAAGATGGAACTACATTTCCAGAGTCTTACATTACTCTATCTTCTGAAAATTTAGATAAAGTGACAAACGATTTTTTGGAGTTGTTTGATCTTAACTCAAATTTTAATTACTATTTCTACCTAAATGATGAAGTTGCCAACGAGTTTATAAGTAAATTAGGAGGCAGCAACTTAAAAGGTATCGATGGATTTTTTGACGTTTTGAAGAATAGTGAGATAAGATTTTGGCAAGTTTTCAGTTTGGGAGGATACGTAGATATAGTCAAAAATTACGATAGGTCGACCAATTTAGACGAAGAAGGTATTTATGCCCTCATTGATGGCTTTTCAAAGTACTCTATTACCAATTACGATAAATTAACCGTTCCACTCCTTTTAAATGAACCTATTCAAATCAATATAGCAAATCAAACAATCGAAAGAAAATACGCGGATGTAGAGGCTTTTGAAAGGGTCAAAGAGATCGTGGAGTGATTATTATTTGAAAATACATATCTTAAGAATATTATCTTTCATTTTTCTGATTTTTTTGACACTCAGTTTTATAATACCTTTACGTAAGAATATTCAATTAGATTTATCCCCCATAGAATTTCCTTACTATTTCTTAGTCCTGGGAATGGACGAGAACATCGAAAGTTCAACAAGAACTGATGTCATAATCTTAGGGGGAATCGATAAAGGAAAAATCGTTTTTCTACCCATACCAAGGGATCTTTTGATCAGTATCGATCAAAGTGAAAGAAGAATTAACTCTGTTTATGAAATTTACGGCATAGACAGGCTAAAAGAAGAGGTCGAAAAATTAAGCGGTGTTCAGATTTCAGATTACATAATTTTTGATTATTCTATATTTAAAAGTATTGGTGACTTGTTTGCTCCAATAGATATATACATAGAATCAGATATGAGTTACTCAGATTACCATCAAAATTTACACATAGATTTTAAAAAAGGGTATAATAAGTTAAACGGTGAAGAATTGTTATATTATGTAAGGTATAGAGATACATCGGGAGATTTAGGAAGGATGGAACGTCAAAAAAATGTTGTATTGGCTTTATTGGATGAAGTTCAATCTGCTGGAATAAATAAACTCCTTGAAGCTATTAATATAGGTTTATCTGACACGATTAATTCTTTTGAAATCCAAGATCTACTTTTTTTGTATAACCAAGCGAAGGATGCCCAGATGGAATTTATCTCATTCCCCTATCTAATCAAAGATAGCTATGTAGTTGTTGATGAAAGTAAAATACCCCAAATTCAATACAAGTTGAAAACCTTTGAAACATATTCTGACCAAAGCAATGATAAACCAAAAATTCTCATAACCAAAAATTTTTCTAGTAAATTATATAATTTTTATACATATGTTTTTGACGTATGGAAAAAACCGGGGTATCAGATTAAGGTGTTGGATGAAACTTTTGATGGTTTAAGTGACCAATATTCATATGTTTTTTTTAGGAACGTCGAAGAAGAAACTAAGGAAAAGATAAAGGCAGATTTGAAAGAGACGTTCGGAACAAATTTCATCGAAATAGAAGATAAGTACAAATATTTCCAGTTGATAGATTTTATTTCAGAAAATTTGAACGATCCAACGGATTACGATGCTCTGGTGGTTCTCAATGAAAGGTGGTAAAAGAAATAATCCGGTTTTACTTTTGGCTATTTCTTTTTTCACAAGGTCGAAAAAAAACTTTAAATTCTCACTCATCGCTATGATAATAGGGGTATGGGGTATTATAGTAGTTACTTCAATAATAAATGGTTTCGATAGCTTGTTAATAGATTCAATAACTAATTTTTATCCTCATCTAGTTGTTAGAGGAAATTACACTCAAACCTCATCAGAAATAGACAAAATTGTAAATTTCAACATCACATCTGTTGCAATTATAAACCAATCTAAAATTGCCTTCTCTCAACTTATGGAATTGGATGATCTATCAATCTATGAAGGATTTATAAATGAGGAAAAGGGTACCGAAGGCCTTATATTAGGAAATAAATTAGCGAATAATCTCAATGTTGAAATTGGTGATACCATAATAACTGTTAGAACAAAGGGCCTATTACCGATTTTCCAAGAAAGTACCATTACAGGAATATTCGATTCTGGGGTATATTCGTACGATTCAACTTTCATATTGTCTCAAAATTCAAACCCAAAAGAATATACCGGCATTTTTTTAAAAAATCCAAACAAGGCTCAACAATTTAAAGAAAAATATCTTTCTAGTTACTCCGCCCTCACTTGGGAAGAGTCCAATGAAACTTTGGCTAAGGCAGTCCAATTTGATAGCTTGATAGCTTTTATGATAACTTTTTTCATTCTTTTGATTTCTGGATTCAGTATATCAAACTCGGTTTCTTTCTCTGTCTTTACTAGAAAGAAAGAGATAGCTATTTTAAGGGCTCTTGGTTTTCAAAGAAGACAAGTAACTACTATTTTTATCTTAGAAACTTTTTTAATATCTCTAGTAGGATTTGTACTTGGAGTTATTGCCGGTGTTTTAACCTGCTGGTTTCTAATTATTTTAAAGATCCCATTACCCGAAGGCCTCTTTTATGTGGAATATTTACCCATTAAGATAACAGCCAGCTCTTTTTTGATAGCCTTTTTAATAAACAGTTTTGTATCCATTTTTTTTAGTTATGTCGCATCAAGGCGAGCAGCGAGCTTCAATATTGTCGAATCTTTAAAAGATGAATAGAAGGGGGAGCTTAATTTGGCGGAAAAAGCATTTGTGATGATAAAACCTAACGCTGTTAAAAGAGGACTAATTGGTGAAATAATCAAAAGATATGAACAAAAAGGCCTAAAAGTAGTTGCTATGAAGATGATAAAGATGAAAAAAGCACAAGCTGAAGAGCTCTACAAAGTACACCAAGGTAAGGATTTTTATCAACCATTGATAGAATTCATACTATCTGGACCTGTGGTTGTTATGATTATAGAAGGCCCAAGGGTTATTGAAGCTGTTAGAAGTATAAACGGTGAAACGGATCCCCTAAAAGCTCAAGCAGGAAGCATTCGTGGAGAATTTGGGATAAGTGTCAGAAAGAACATTGTACATGCCTCAGATTCGATTCAAAGTGCTGAACAAGAGTGGAAAATTTTCTTTGAAGAAAATGAGATTTTTGAATATCTATGCGGGTTTGAAAACGAGTTGTAAACATCAAAGAGGTGAGGTTTATGAGGGTTGTAGGTCTTATTCTTTCTGGATCCACCAAAGATAATTTAGATAAATTAACTTTAAAAAGAACTAGCGCAGCCGTTCCTGTTTTTGGTAAGTACAGAGCGATAGATTTTACGTTAAGCAATATGGTAAATTCTGGCATCACAAACGTAGGAGTATTTACTCAATACAATCCTAGGTCTCTCATGGATCATTTGGGAAGCGGTAAAGAATGGAACTTGGATAGAAAAAGAGGGGGATTATTCATACTTCAGCCATTTATAAGCCCTCAAAGTCATAAAATGTACTATGAAGGAACAGCGGATGCAATATTTCAAAATTTGACCTTTTTGAGAAGATCATACGAAGATTTTGTTTTAATTGGTTCTGGAGATCATATATATAATATTGATTTTAGACCGCTTTTCAAATACCATGTAAAAAACGGCGCAGATATTACGTTGCTAACAAAAACTGTAGAAGAGGGAGTAAATTTTAGCCAATATGGACAAGTCATTACAGACGAAAATAACAGAATCACACAAATCTATGAAAAGGACTCCCAATATCGCTCTGATAAGATTTTTTTGGGTGTTTATTTTATAAACAAAGCGTTTTTGATGGAAATTCTATATGCCAACGTATCAAACGGTAAATTCGATCTATTAAAAGATATAATCATTCCCAATTTATCCAGGATGAGAGTTTTTTCTTACGATTTTGATGGTTATTGGAAAAATATAAAAAAATCTGTGGAAGATTATTATAATATTAATATGGATATTCTAAAAGAAGAGGTCAGAAATGAATTGTTTTATTCACCAGAAAGAAAAATATATACTAAGCTCAAAGATTCGGCTCCACCGAAGATTAACGTTAACGCCGAAGTCTCCAATTCATTTATATCTGATGGTTGTATAATAAATGGAGTTGTTAGAAATTCTGTCCTTTCTAGGGATGTGTACGTTGGAGCGGGTTCAGTAATAGAAAATTGTATAGTACTTCAAGGAAGTTATTTAGAGGAAGGAAGTGTAATTAGAAAGACAATAATTGATAAAAACGTAAGGATAAGATCAGGGAGAAAGTTGGAAGGCATAGGTAACGAGATCAACGTTATAGAAAAAGGGGCTGTTCTATAAAGGAGGCATTGAAATGCGTGTTTTAGCTATCATTTTAGCTGGAGGTCAAGGAACAAGACTTGGGGTAATTACAAACAATTTAGCAAAGCCCGCCGTACCCTTCGGTGGAAAATATCGTATGATCGATTTCACTTTAAGTAATTGCGTTAATTCAAATATAAATACAGTAGGTGTTGTCACTCAATATATGCCACATAGGCTGGTAGAACATTTGGGGATAGGAAAACCCTGGGACTTGGACATAAAAGGCGGAGGTTTACATATTTTGCCCCCTTATCTAAGCAGATCAGGAACTTCTTGGTACCAAGGAACAGCCGATGCGGTTTATCAAAACATAGAATTCATAGAAAGGTATAAACCTGATTTTGTGTTACTGTTGTCAGGGGATCATGTATATAAAATGGATTACAACGATATAATAGATTATCATATAGAAAAAGATGCCGATGGTACTATAGCCTGTATGGAAGTACCAGTGAGCGAAGCACATAGATTTGGTATAATGGTCACTGACCCTTTCGATAGAATAATCGAATTTCAAGAAAAGCCCAAAGAACCAAGAGGAACCTTGGCTTCTTTGGGTATATATGTATTCAAATGGAATTTTCTAAAAGATGCTCTAATAAGAGATGCCAAAGATAATACTTCTGAACATGATTTTGGAAAAAATATTATTCCCAAATCGCTAGTAGAAAATTCTCAACTGTATGCTTTCAACTTTGAAGGGTATTGGAGAGACGTTGGAACTTTAGAATCTTATCTTGACTGTAATCTTGAGATAATTTCTCCCTTGCCTCCGTTAGACCTTCATGATGAAAATTGGAAAATATACACTCAATCGGAAGAGTTACCACCTGCTTTCATTGCAAAGGGATCTAGTGTAATAAAAAGCTTTGTTAGTGAAGGATCAGAAATATATGGTACAGTTGAAAATTCAGTAATTTTCCAGGGGGTAACCGTTTCAGAGGGAACTTATGTAAAAGATTCCATAATAATGAATAACGTATTTATCGGCAAAAATTCGTATATAGAAAAAACAATTATTGCTGAAAACACTATTATCGGTGATTCGGTTGAGATAGGAAAAGGCAAATTTTCAGAATCAAAAGTCGATAAAAAGATCTATAATTCAGATATAACTGTAATAGGCTTCAACTCGAAGATAAAAGACAAGATGATAATAGGGAAAAATTGTGTAATAGACAACGAGATAGATTTAAATGATTATGATGTGGAAGAAATAAAAAGTGGGGAAGGAATATTAAAGTGAACAAAAAATTTTTAGAAAAAACGTATATTCAAGAAAAGGGGAAAAAATATGGACTTTTATGCATTAAAATTTTTAGCAACCTCAAATTTAACTGGTGAAACGTATGTGGGATATATGTTTGGTAAAAAGGCTCAAACCCCCTATTTTAATGTTCTTTTGTTGAGTAGGGCTCAACTTAGAGAAATAGATCTTCCTGATATAACAAAAGATTATCTCGATTTTAAATCAGACATCGATATGCTGTATTATCAATTGTCTAAGGAAAAAAATAATAACCTTTTAACTCAGTTCAAAGCCTACTTCTACAGCATGCTAAAAAAAATGAAATTCGAGGTCACAGGGACAAAAATCTTTATGGCTATAGAAGATGAAGATGTTTATGTTTTAAAATCAATTTTGAGCGATATTTTAAGTGAATGGTCTGGAGATACAAAGATCAAGCTGGTAGCCCAGAAATTTGATTATAAGGATCTAACCTGGATAACAGCCGTTAAAGAAAAAGGTGAAGAAGGTTTAAAAGAATACTTAACTAGAGAGGACGTTAAAAGTGCAACCGAAATCTATCCAATAATAGACCCTATAGAAGGTTATTCCGTTTCTAAATTGGACATAGGTGAACCTATAATAGTTTTACCAATTGAAAATAAAAATGAAGGCGAAAAAAAAATGGGAGAAGTAGTCGAGGGAAAAATTATATCTAAAGAGTTGATTCCTTCAAGCGACTATATATTTTTAAAAGTAGATCTAGGGAATGGGGTTTTGGGTAAAGCGGTAGTTCATAGAGAGTTAAAGGTTTCAGTAGACCAAAATCGACTTCAAATTTTAAGAAAGTCTCAAGAAAAAACTGAACACGAAAACGAAACAAAAACTATCGGAGATTTATACGTCCAAATGAAAAATGATAAAAGTATACCTATTGATAAAAAAATAGGTTCATTAGATGTACTGATAATAGCTGGTTTCTCAATAATAGGTATACTTTTGATAATCTTAATTATTATACTACTGGGGTCGTTCTAATTTGAAAGTAGTGTTGACTTTTGTTATTATGATCCCAACGTTGATCTTTTCTGTGCTTTCATATGAATATACCTATCGGATCCTTGAATACAGAAATTTGAAAGAAAAGGAAATCACAGAAGCCTTTGAATTAATAAATGAAGTGGAAGAAATCTTTGCGTTAACGCCTCAAGAGTTTTTGAATAGTTATGAAATTAAACAAACAATATCGACAACAACGAAAGAAGCGACTATTCATGTTTTTGAATATAAGGGATATGACTTCGTATACATCGAAAATACACGCTAAGTAACAAATATATCGAAACAATAGGTGAATGGAGGAATATTTAAATTGCGTTTATCCTATGCTACAGCTGTAGAACTCGGTTTAAAAAAAGGAAAAATTGACTTCCCAAACTACACAGCTTATCTCATGATCGGGGAAAAGTGCCTTTTCAACTGTGCTTATTGTGCACAAGCTAGGAAGGCTGAAAGTAACGCAGATCTATTATCAAGAATCAAATGGCCTGAAATATCTCTAGAAACTTTTAAAAGTATCTTCATCCCAACAAAATTCAAACGTCTTTGTGTACAAGTTGTTTCTTCTTTAGATTACTGGAACGAATTAAACGAATTATTATCTTTATTGAAAGAAACAGAAATACCTATCTCTGTTTCTATAAGGCCAAGAAATATTGAAGAAGTTAGAACCTTGTTTAAAAAGTACAACGTTGATAGGGTTGGAATGGCTATAGATGTAGCAAACAAAGAACTTTTCTCAAAAATCAGGGGCGGTAGATACGAAGTCTATGAAAATATGCTCATAAACGCTTCAAATGATTTCCCCAACAGAATTACAACACATATAATCGTTGGATTGGGAGAAACAGACGAAAATATTATAGAGTTTTTATTAAAAATGAAAAAGTTTAAGATATTGGTAAGTTTATTTTCTTTTACCCCCATAAAGGGGACAAGGTTTGAAAACCTTTTACCACCTTCTTTATCTAGGTACAGAAAAATCCAGATCGCTAGAGAAATCATCTTACAACACGATGTAGAAAAAACCGATTTTCTCTTTGATTCAAATGGTAACCTTGAAAAATTGCCAGAAGCGGAGATAGATATGGAAGAAGCTAAAAAAACCTCGGGATGTCCATGGTGCACCCGTCCTTTTTACAATGAAAAACCAACAAAAGAACCATATAACATCCCCATACCTCGACACATCAATCTCTAAAGTTTCTCTTTTGCGATTTGTCTCCTTACTTCTACTATTTTTTCAACCTCATCGGTAATTATACCATCGTACAAACCCTTGAATGTGTGCAAATATTTAGGATCGTTGACCGTCCACAAAAATATCTTCAAACCCTTTTCTTTCCATTTATGCAAGAGTTCTTTAGAAAGTTCTATATCATCTTTTAAAGCGTCTATCCAAAGATTCAAAGAATAAAGACCGATCTCGTTATTCAATTCATCTACGTATTTTAAAGTATTATATTCACTGAGTAATCCAACTTTTGCACTTTTATCTAAACTTCTGACCTTTCTCAAAGCGTCAATTTTGAAAGAAGAAAATAGGGTTCTATCAACTGCATTTATTCTTTTAGTTATTTCGTAGGAAGGAACAGCCGCCTCAACTTCTTTGATTTCTAAATTAAGAATAGCTCGCTCATCTAAATTAAAGATAACTTCTTCGACTGTTGGAACGGTCTCTCCATTTTTAAAATGTATTTGTTTTAACTCATAGTAAGTTAGTTCCTTCAACTTTCTGTTTTCAATACTATCGTCGTGAAGAACAACTAACGTCCCATCTTTAGTTAATCTCGAGTCATACTCAATACCATCGGCACCATATTCTCTGGCTTTTTTAAAGGCTTCGATCGTATTTTCGACAAATTTTGCCCTGTAACCCCTATGCCCTAAAATTACAAATTCATTCATAATTTTTTAATCATCCTCCTAACCGACAGATGTGATAAAATAATTATATCATTAGAGCTCCTCTTGTTTCAAGAAAGGAGAAAAATTATGAAGGCATGGGAAAACGAATTTAATAGAAGAAGAAACGCCAAACCAAAAAAAGATCACATCGAAAAATGGGAAGATGTAGAAAAAATGAATGTTTTCCCAAAAGAGATATTGGTAACCCTTTGGGATAGTAAAGTTCCAGGTTCTAACGCCCCGGAATCTCTCATCGTTGGTGCAGTCCAATCTGTAGAAAATATGGGTAAAAACGTAAACCAAGCGGAGTTATTGCTGGATAAAGGATTCGAAGCATTAAAAAATAAAGATTACTCTAAATTAAAGGCTATAACTTCAGAAATTTTCTTTTCTCTTTCTAAAGCCGATTCATTGGACAATAACGCATACGAAAAGTATGATAGACCTTTGGACTGGGAAGATATCTCTAACTCTTTTCCTAAGCAAAAATTTAACAATATTGATAATCTAAAAGACAAGATTCATGGTGGTTGGTTAGGCCAACTTGCAGGTGGATCTATGGGAACCAAACTTGAAGGGTATACCCACGATGCGTTGGAAGAAACATATTCTGACCAATTGGGTACTTACATAGGTGAGGTTTCAACGATCAACGACGATGTCACCTATGAATTAATTTTTCTCAAAACTTACGAAGAGAAGTGGGAAAGGATCACTTCAAAGGATTTAGCAAAAAATTGGATATCCTACATACCATTTGGATGGAGTGCTGAGTTGATAGCCCTTGAAAATATTAAAAGAGGAATATTCCCACCCGAATCAGGATTTTTTAATAACCCATTTCAAGAATGGATAGGAGCACAGATGAGATGCATGGTTCATGGTTTATTGCAACCTGGCGATCCATATAATGCCGCAAAGTTATCGTTTATAGATTCACAAGTATCCCATAGTGGTAACGGTATATACGGTGGCATACATAGTGCGGTTATGACATCTTTGGCTTTTTCTGAAAAAGATCCAAGAAAAATAATAGAAAAGTCATTGGATTATATCCCCAAAAATACCGAATTTAAAAAAGTCGTAGATAATGTAGTAAAATATTGTCAAGCAAATAATGATTGGATCAACGTTCTCAGAAAAACAGAGGACAATTTCCAAAGGTATAATTGGGTTCATCTGTATCCCAATACCGCCTCTGTTTTGACTTCTCTGTGGTTTGGAGAAGGGGATTTTGATAAAACAATGAAGATCGTATCTTCTTTCGGTTATGACGTTGATTGTAATGCTGGTGAGGTAGGTACGATATTGGGGATCATGTATGGTGCAAACGATTTCCCTTCTTATTGGTCAGACCCTTTGAAAGACACGTTGGAAACCTATTTACCAGATTTTTCAAAGATAAAAATATCCTCTTTAGCAGAATGGACATTTAAATTAAGTACCCAAAATGGAATTAATAGATCGTAAAGATTATGGGTGGGCAAGCGGGGCGAAGGGGGCGCTAAAGCAGATTGCAAAGTTCATAAAAATAGTATAATAAATCGTATGGGGAGGTGTAAAATATGAAAAGATTCACATTTTTTGTGTTCATTGTTATTCTCTTTTCTTTCACAGCTTTTGCCGTACCACAAAGGGTAGCATACGTAATAAACGGTTCCCTTGGGGATCAATCCTTTTATGACTCTGGTTACGCTGGCATAAAACAACTGGAAACTGATTATGGGGTTCAAACAAGGGTAATTGAATGCAACTTTGATCCTTCGCTCTATTATCAAAGTTTACTCACAGCCGCAAATTGGGCAGATGTTATATTCGTAATCTCTTATGGTTTTGAAGAAGAATTAAAAACCATAGCAGCACAATTTCCCAATAAGATATTCGTTAATATTGACACCGTAGTTGAAGATAAACAGGGTATAATATCAAACGTTGATTACGTTGAAGAAGAAGGGGCTTTCATGGCTGGAGTTGTAGCAGGTATCGTTACAACAATGACTGAATTGGAAGGGATAAATCCTCAAAAACTAATAGGAGCAGTAGGCGGAGATGACGATATAGTCATCAGATCCTTTGTATATGGTTATGAACAAGGGGCACATTACATAGATCCGGAAATTGAAGTAAGAACGATATACGTGGGAAGTTGGGATGACCCTGCCAAAGGAAAACAAGCCGCTTTACAACTTTATTCTCAAGGTGTGGATGTAATATTTCAAATCGCAAGTTTAACCGGTACAGGTGTATTACAAGCCGCCCAGGAAGAAGGGAAATATGCTATTGGCGTAGATTCAAATCAAAATGGCCTTGCCCCAGGCCACGTGATCACCAGCGATCTTAAAGAAGTTGGAAAATCCATTGAACTAGTATTTAAAGACATAGTAGAGGGGAGATATGAACCCGGTACGTTGTACAAACTCGGATTAAAAGCCGGAGCAGTAGGATTGGCTATCGATGAATACACATATCAGATTCTTCCTCAAGAAACTGTAGAAAAAATATTACAGATCCAGCAAGATGTAGCGGATGGAAAGATTGTGGTCAAAGAGTATAGAGAATAATAATCCATAGGTGGTTCTAAATGTCGTATATACAAATAAAAGATATTTATAAAGTATACCCACCTGATGTTTTAGCCTTGGAAGGAGTGAATTTCTCCTTAGAAAAAGGAGAAATTCACTCTATTATAGGCGAAAACGGAGCCGGAAAAAGCACGTTGATGAAGATCTTATACGGTATGGTGCCTCCATCCAGTGGTCGGATCTTTATCAATAGTCAAGAACAAAAAATAACTAACCCAAACGTAGCTATTAAACTTGGGATAGGTATGGTTCACCAAGAATTTATGCTCGTTCCTTCTTTTAAGGTATACGAGAACGTTGTTCTGGGTATGGAAAAGACAAAAAATTTCGGCTTCTTAGATAAAGAAAAAATATTAAATGAGTTAGAAGAGATTACCAAAAAGTTTAGTTTGGCTGTTGATTTACAAGCAACTACTTCTAACCTCTCTGTCGCAGCCCAACAAAAAGTGGAGATTCTAAAATTGTTGTACAGAAAGGTTGACACATTGATTTTTGATGAACCAACAGCGGTATTAACACCTCAAGAAACTCAGCAACTATTCAAAGAGATAAGAAATATTAGAGATACCGGTAAAACCATTGTTTTTATCAGTCATAAATTGGAAGAAGTATTGGAAATCTCAGACATCATAACAGTTATGAGAAGAGGAAAAATTATCTCAACTTTAAAGAACGATAACCTTTCAAAAGGTGAATTGGCAAAAATGATGGTGGGTAAAGAGGTCATGCTAACAGTGAAGAAGGTCCCAAAAGAACCAGGTAAAGAGGTTTTTAAATGTGAAAATTTGACCGTTGCTTCGAATAAAACAAAGATAAACCTATTGTCAAACATCAATATTGTTATTAGATCAGGTGAGATAGTTGGTTTAGCAGGTGTCGAAGGCAACGGTCAATACGAGATTGTACAAACAATAATCGGTGAAATTTATCCGGATCACGGAAAAATTTTTATAGAAGATCAAAATATCACAGAGTTCCCTATTAGAAAAAGAAGAAGACTAATAAGTTATATTCCTGCCGATAGAAAAAGATTTGGATTAGCTTTGAACGCTGTTTTAGTAGAAAATCTTTCAATGACTCACCACTTAGGTGAAAGATTATCAAAATTCAAATACATCATGGATTGGAAAAAGGCTAAAAAATTTGCGAAAGATTTGATCAATCAATACAACATCCTTTCAAGAAGTATAAACGATGTTCCTAAAAGTCTTTCCGGAGGAAATCAGCAGAAATTAATAGTTGCACGTGAATTCAGCCTCGATGCGCCTTTTTTGCTTTTGGACCAACCAACCAGAGGATTAGATGTTGGTTCAATCGAATATGTTCATAACGTTATCCTTGAAATGAGAGAAAAAGGGAAAGGGATTCTGATGATCTCTGCAGATCTGGATGAACTTTTATCTATGTGCGATAGGTTGTACGTGGTACGAAAAGGAGAAATAGTGGCTGAATTAGACCCCAAAATTCACTCAAAAGAAGAAGTGGGCGAATACATGTTGGGGGCTAAACTATGAAAAGTTTAAATAAAATATTAACAGGAATCATTGGTATAGCCTTGTCTTTTCTTGCAGCTGCGGTTTTGATAAAACTCCAGGGAAATTCCCCTATCGAAGCTTATCGAGCATTATTTAATTACGGATTAGCTTCATGGTTTTCTCTTTCTTCAACTTTAAACAACGCTACCCCATTGATATTAACGGGTATGGCTGCAGCAATAGCATTCAGTTCAAACGTGGTGAACCTTGGAGAACCAGGACAACTAATTGTTGGAGCTTTGACCGCTGCGCTTTTAGGATACTATCTACCCATACCAGGAATCTTGGGGATATTTGTTATTTTGGTAATTTCTGGTATCGTTGGGGGCTTATATGGCGGCTTGGCTGGTGTACTAAAAAAGTATTATAAAATGGATGAATTTATAACCACTTTGATGTTGAATTTCATAGCAGATTACTTGACTTTGTACTTGGCGACCTACCCATTTTTGGATGAAAACTCGTATGTTCCCGCCACTCATATGATAAAAAGAGAATTTTTTCTTCCCACTATAAACGGAATAAATATCAGTTTCTTCATAGCGATTTTTATGGTCTTTGTTTCATTTTTTGTTGTGACTTATCTAAAAAAAGGTTACGAATGGCGTATGATGGGACATAATTATGATTTTTCAAAGATAGGTGGCTGTAAAAATGAAGAAAATTTAATCTGGGTTATGTTTTACACAGGGTTCCTTTCCGGCTTAGCAGGTGCTTTGTTGATATTGGGTGGAACTCAACATAGGTTTATTAAAGGGATAGGAGCAAACTATGGCTGGGATGGAGTAATGCTTGCCATAGTGGGAGGTAACGGAGTAGTTGAAACATCAGTTTTTGCCATATTCTTCGGGTTTCTTAAAGCAGGTGGAATAGGTATGGAATTCGAGGTATCAATACCTTCTGAATTCACAATGGTTCTTCAAGCTATAATCGTTTTATTGGTTGTTGCAACAAGGAGTACGATATCTTACTACAGTGATAAAATCAAAGCTTCTCTGAAAGCAAAAAGAGTGGTGAAATCCTCTGACTGATATAATTTCTTTATTAATTAGAGACAGTTTCAGTAGCGCAACTCCTATACTTCTTGCAGCGTTGGGGGGCACTTTTACCTATTACGCTAACGTATTCAACATTGCTATGGAAGGTATGATGCTTATCGGGGCTTTCTTCGGAGTTTTGGGAAGCTATCTTTTTCAAAGTTGGGCAATGGGCATGTTGTTTGCAGTGATTTCCGGAGCTGTTGTTGCCCTGATTTTTTCGGCATTTGCATTGTCCCTTAAAACAGACGAATTCTTGACAGGAATCGGTATAAATATGCTCGCTTTGGGTGGAACTACGTATCTTTTAAGGAATATTTTCGACGTAAAAGGTGCTTTCATATCTCCAAAGATAGAATCTCTTCCAACATGGGACATACCCATTTTAAATCAAATTCCTATTCTTTCACAAATATTGAACAATCATCCTTTTATTGTTTACATAACAATACTTTTAGCCTTGTTGTTAGAAGTTATAATATTTCACACGAAATTTGGTCTCAGACTTAGGGCAACAGGGGAAGATCCAGAAACCACAAGATCTTTAGGCATTAACCCTAATAAAATGAAGTTTACCTCTATACTACTTTCAGGCATACTTTCTTCCATGGCTGGAACATACTTATCCTTAGGCTATGTCACTCTTTTCAGCGAAAATATGTCAAACGGCAGAGGATGGATATCTTTGGCTATAATAATCTTAGTAAAAGGTCGTCCTTTAGGAATACTTTTAATGTCTTTACTGTTCGGGTTTTTTGAAAGTGTGACCTTCACTCTTCAAAACTTCAATATCCCACCACAAATCACTTCTATGTTACCTTATTTAATTACTTTGGTAGTCTTATTTCTATACAGTTCCAACAAAAGAAAAGAAGAAAAATGAATAAAATTAAGAAAACAGAAGAAAAACTGAGTTAACCGACTATAATTCCGTCTAATTTCCTCTAATCACCCATAATCAAGTTTGCAATTTAAATTATTTAGAGATATACTTTAATTAAGTAGTTTCGAAAACGTTTGCATAATAATTGTAACAAGGTGGTTTTTATGAATAGACAAGTAACTATAAAAGATATAGCAAAAGAAGCGGGGGTTTCCATATCTACTGTTTCAAGGGTGGTAAACAGTTCCTTACCAGTAAAAAAAGAAACGAAAGAAAAGGTCTTAAAGGCAATTGAAAAGTTGAATTATTATCCCGATTCTCTCGCCAGAAGTTTAAGAGTAGGATACACTAAGACAATAGGTATAATCATCCCAAATATTGCCAACCCTTTTTTTGCAACTATAGTAAGAGGAGCAGAAGATTTTCTAAGATCAAAAGGCTTTTCTTTGATTATATGCAATTCGGATAACAACATTTCTGAAGAAAAAAAATTATTTAAAACATTAATCGAAAAGAAAGTCGATGGGATTTTGTACTCAGGCATAGGTGACCATGTTGAAAGTCTCATAAGCAGAAATGTAAAAACCGTTTTCATAGACAGGGTCATTAAAAGCAATAAATTTTCTTACGTTTGTTCAAACAACTACAATGGAATGCATAAATTACTTGAATATCTATACAATTCAAATCACAGAAAATTCATATTTATCAGCGGTAAGAAAGAAATATTCAGTGCAGCTGAAAGATTAAGAGCCTTCCAAGATTTTGCAAATGAATACAATATAGATTTTAAAATATATGAGGGAGAGTATACTCATGAATCGGGGATTTCAGTTGCTAAAAAGATTAAAAATCTTCCCGACGTTGTGGTATGTGCAAACGATTTGTTGGCTTATGGAGTTATAGAACATTTTAAATCAAAGGGTTTGAAAGTGCCAAAAGATGTAAGCGTAACTGGCTACGACGACATCGCCTTTAGTAAAATGTTCTCACCACCATTAACGACTGTGAAACAACCTATGTATGAAATGGGAAAAACAGCTGGAGAAATGATCTTTACAATACTTTCAAAAACAACAGATCACATCCCTGTAAAACAGTTTGAGAACGAGATAATTATTCGAGAAAGTACGAGGAGGAGAAACTAATTTGAAAAAGCAAGGCATATTCAATTCTAAGATATCATATTTTGTTGCATCGATGGGACATAAAGATATGTTAAGTATAGTTGATATGGGTTATCCAATACCAAAAGATGCGACATTTGTTGACTTGGTTTTTGATAAAGGTATACCAAATTTTATCGATACCATAAAAATGGTTTTATACGAATTAGAAGTAGAGAAAGTTATTATTGCCAGTGAAATGGAGGCAAACAATCTTAAAAATTATCAAAAAGTGCTCGATATATTTTCAAATATAGAGATAGAGAAAAGATCACATGAAGAGTTTAAAGATTTGGCAAAAAATTCCAAATTTTTTATAAGAACTGGAGAATGTACCCCCTTTTCAAATATTATATTGATTTCAGGGGTGATTTTTTAATGTTATTAGAGATGGTAGATATTACCAAAACCTTCCCAGGGGTTTTAGCGCTTGACAAAGTCAGCTTCAACTTAAAAGAAAAAGAGATACACGCTCTGCTAGGCGAAAACGGAGCGGGCAAAAGTACGTTAATCAAAATACTTGGGGGAATTTACCAAGCTGATAGTGGGGAGATAATTTTAAATGGAGAAAAAGTAATCTTTCGTTCCCCAATAGAAGCCAAAAAAAGAGGAATATCTATAATACATCAAGAATTAATGCTGGCTGAAAATTTATCGATTGCAGAAAATATATTTTTAGGAAAAGAGAAAGGTAATTTCTTGAATATCGATTTTAAATCTATGGCTATCGAAGCAAAAAAATATCTAAATATGCTTGATTTTGATATTGACCCAAAAATAAAGGTTTCTAATCTAAACGTATCAGAAAAACAGTTGGTAGAAATTGCTAAAGCTATAGCATCACAAGCCAAAATTATCGTTATGGACGAACCTACTGCTACAATTACCGAGCACGAGACACGTACTTTATTTAAGGTTATGCGGGATCTTAAAGAAAAGGGGATTTCTATTATTTTTATAACCCACAAACTCGAGGAAGTTTATCAAATTGCCGATAGAGTAACCGTTCTTAGAGATGGTAAATTGGTTGGTTCTGGAAATTTAGAAGAACTAAACCAAGATGACCTGATAAAGATGATGGTAGGAAGAGAAATAAAAGATATGTTCCCCAAGTTTAATAAGGTAAGAGACAAAATTGCCCTAAAAGTTGAGGAATTTGAAATTCCTGGAAAGGTCTACCCACTTTCTTTTGAAGTTAGGGAAGGGGAAATATTTGGAATAACAGGATTGGTTGGTTGTGGAAAATCAGAACTGGCATTAGGACTTTTTGGGGCATACAAATCAACTTTCAAAAACCTTATTGTAGAAAACCAAAAGGTAGAAGAGCTCAAGTCTCCCTCTCAAGCTTTGAAAAGGGGTATAGTTTTGGTTCCTGAGGATAGAAAAACCCAAGGGCTAGTTCAGCTATTGACTGTTGTTGAGAACATAACCATTCCCAATGCTGAAGAATTCGCTCCTATTTTCAATATTGATTGGAAAAAAGCTATCGAAGAAACTAAAAATCAGGTCCAAAAATATAATATAAAAGTATCGTCTAACAAACAAAAGGTGAAAAACTTATCTGGCGGAAACCAACAGAAGGTTGTATTAGCAAAATTCTTATTAAAACAACCAAAAATTGCCATCCTTGTAGAACCTACTCGGGGAATAGATGTTGGAGCTAAAATTGAAGTTTATAAGCTCATAAACGATTTAGCTAATAGAGGAATGGGAGTGATATTAGTGACTTCAGAGATTCCGGAAATTTTGGGGTTATGTGACAGAACTCTGATAATGCACAGAGGAAAGAAAACAGCTTTATTGGAAAAGGAAGAAATGACACCAGAAAATATACTAAAAGCTGGAATGGGGTTGGTTGAAATTGTTTAAAACTCTCTTAGTTTTTATGAGAAAAAATCCTGCCCTTGTTGGTTTTATCATTTTGTTTGTGGTACTTTCAATTTTTACAGACAGCTTTTTTAATCTCTATAATATCGTTAATGTCATTAGACAAGTTTCAATAATGGCTATCCTCGGTTTCGGAATGACACTTGTAATAATTTCTGGAGGAATAGATCTATCTGTTGGTTCAACCTTTGCTTTTAGTGCTGTTGTTATGGCTTCCATAGTCAAAGATGGAAGAGTCCTATTAGGAATAATTGTAGGCTTATTAATTGGCGCAGCGATAGGGGCATTTAATGGAATTGTCATATCGAAAGGCAAAATCCAACCTTTCATTGTAACATTAGCTACAATGGCTATAGGAAGGAGCTTAACCTTAGCATACACTGAAGGAATCCCCATCTCACTTTTCCCAGATAGTTTTAGATTTTTGGGTAGAGGGGATATATTTGGTATACCAGTCCCCATTTTGATTATGTTAGGTATATTTTTTCTTTCCCTTTACATACTGAAAAAAACAAAATTGGGATTGTATATATACGCAATTGGAGGAAATGAGGAAGCCACGAAACTCAGTGGAGTAAACGTAGATAGATATAAAACCGTTGTTTATATGTTGAGTGGACTTTTTAGTGCGATCAGCGCAATAATCTTGACAGCAAGATTGAACAGCGCTCAAGCCACTTTTGGGCAAGGGTATGAACTTGACGCAATAGCAACAGTCGTTTTGGGTGGAGCAAGTTTAGCTGGAGGAAAAGGTGGAGTGTTAGGAACGTTGTTTGGTGCCCTTCTTCTGGGAACAATTAACAACGGAATGAACTTGATGAATATTTCCCCATTTTATCAAGATTTAGTTAAAGGAGTCATAATACTGTTAGCTGTTCTTTCAGAAAAAGAGGAATAAAAACATTTTTCGATAGGCGAAGGGATAATGCTTTCCCTTTCCTTTTGGGTGGGGAGCGGGGGAAGGGCGCTGAGAAAAACATATCAAAGGAGGTAGAGAAAGATGAGAAAGGTATTAGTATTTGTATTGTTAGTGTTGTTTGTTTCAACGTTTAGTTTTGGAGTAAAGATAGGTTTATCGGTTTCAACATTGAACAACCCATTTTTTGTTGACTTAGCAAACGGTGCTGAAGATAAAGCAAATGAATTAGGGGTAGAACTGTTGGTAGTTGATGCCCGAGACGATCCAGCAAAACAACTAAACGACATAGAAGATCTGATATTACAGAGAGTCGACATGATTTTAGTAAATCCCACGGACAGCGACGCTATTGTATCAGCTATTGAAGAAGCAAACGATGCTAAAATCCCAGTAATAACTGTTGATAGAAGTGCCAATGGTGGAAAAGTTTTGCTCCATATAGCTTCAGACAACGTTGCTGGAGGAATGATGGCAGGTAGTTTTATTGCTGAACAATTAGGAGGAGAAGGAAAGGTTATAGAATTGGTCGGAGTTCCTGGAACTTCTTCCGCAAGAGAAAGAGGTCAAGGTTTCAACGAAGAAATATCGAAATATCCTGGTATTGAAGTAGTAGCCAGACAAACAGCAAACTACAACAGGGCTGAAGGGCTAACCGTTATGGAAAACCTACTTCAGGCCTATCCTGATGTAGACGCCGTTTTTGCTCATAACGATGAAATGGCTTTAGGTGCATTGGAAGCAATAAAGGCTGCTGGGAAATTACAGGATATAATCGTTGTTGGGTTTGATGCCACTCCCGATGCATTAGCTTCTGTTGAAAGTGGTGAACTTAGTGCAACAATAGCTCAACAACCTTACACAATGGGGGAACTGGCAGTTGAAAAAGCTTATGAATATTTGACCACAGAGACAATTTACTTCCCCGTTCCACTTCAATTGGTAACAAAATAACTTAAAAAGGGGCTTTATGCCCCTTTTACTGAAACTATCCAAAGGAGAGATAACCTCATGATCGCTGTAATTGGTAGCAGTAACATGGATATTGTATTCAACGTTGAACATTTTACACTTCCTGGAGAAACCCAAAAAGCCCTTTCCTTGGACTTTTATTTTGGGGGCAAAGGGGCAAATCAAGCAGTTGCAGCCGCTAAGTTATCTGAAAAGCCTGTTTACTTTTGTAGCTGCCTAGGTGATGACGAATATGGGAATCAAATTTCTCAAAACTTTAAAAAGTATAAAATAGAAGGTTATTACGTGCAAAAGAATGAAAAAACAGGTAGGGCTTATATAGAGGTTGATAAAAATGGAGAAAATAGAATAATTATCTTCTCGGGTGCCAACGATAATGTGGACAAAGAGAAAATAGATAAGTTTTTTGATCAATATGGTGATGAAATAGATATTTGTTTATTGCAGAATGAAATTCCCATGCAAAGCGTTGAGTACGCTATTTCTAAGTTAAAAGAAAAAAGGATAACTATTATTTACGATCCTGCCCCTGTTGGAAATACAAAGATAGAAAGTTTAAACGGTATAGATTTTTTAACTCCCAATATTAAAGAGTTTATGTTCCTTTGTGAAAAAGAAAAGATAGATTTCGACGAAAACAACCTCGACAAATCAATGCTTGAATTTAAAAGAATTAGCAAGGTAAAAAATTTGATTGTAAAGATGGGAGATAAAGGCGTTATATACATTGATGAAGATGAAAACTTAGCGAAAATTAAACCTCTAAAAGTAAAAGCTGTTGATAGTACCGGTGCAGGAGACATCTTTAATGGAGCATTTGCCGTAGCTTTTTCAGAAACAAAAGATTTAAAGAAAAGCCTTAACTTTGCCAATACCGCCGCCGCAATTTCTGTTGAAAGAAAAGGAGCTCAGTCTTCAATCCCTAAAAAGGAAGAAGTATTAAAACGCTTTTTATGAATTATTACTGTACAATTGATGCAAAACACCGTTTTTCCTCAAAGGAACGAATAATTTATACATGAAAATTAGTGCGAGCGTATAAAACACTGAACTAATTAAGAACAAGTAAGTATAACCACTTGGTAATACACTTACGATTCCAAATATAAATGCAGCCAAAGACCTTGTCAAAAAATTGGCGGCGTTTCTAAGGCTATATATCGATGTGACTCTATTCTTTGGTAGAGCACTCAAAACAGAGGATGTTTCCACAGGGTTGGTCATATTTGTGAAAGTAAATCTTAGTGCATAAATAACAACAAAAACAAAAGGATTTCGGATGAAACCTAAACATATAATCAACGGAATAACTATACCATTTAAAATGAATGTATATTTAAAAGGACCAAATCTTTTACCAAGTACTGGTGAAAGGGCAGAGCCAGCAGCCGCCCCAAATTGTGCAATTGACAGAGATATACCTATCAAGGAAGGAGACATGTTGAAGAGGTCTTTGTATATAATATTCCCAAAATTGACAAACAATCCCGCTCCAAAAGATATTGCTGCCGTTCTTAAAAGATAGTACTTTAAAATGTATTTTTCTTCTTTGTTGTATTGGGAAAAGTCTAAAACTTTTTGAAGGGTGACTCTTTTATCTCTAACGCTTTCGGGTAATTTTCTTAATAATATGGGTGATATGGCATAACATATCCCTGTTATGTAAAGAGTCAACCCTAAACCCAGATATTCTCCCATAAAACCACCTACGAAATTCCCTAAAACACCGCTAGCCATAAAAATAGCAAAATTGTATCCAAAAGCAGCTCCTCGAGTTGAACTATCGGTAACATCCATCAGATAAGAATCCAAAAGTAATCTCCTAGAGGTCATGAATCCACCATTTAAAAATCCAAGGATTAATAAAATATTTTTATAGGGAAACGTACTTCTGATCAATAATAGAATGCCAAAACTTATGGAAGATATAATTATCATTTTTTTCTTTCCGATTCTATCCCCCAGGATCCCTATCAAGATCCCTAGGATGGCAGCACCCAACATCTCTAAAGAGGTCATTCGACCAATGAACTGATTTGTATAACCCAAATCTCTTAAAAATAAATTAAAAACAACCCTATAAATTGCCCAAAAAGAGCTACTTATGGACGAAAAAATAAGCAGATTAATAACCTTTTGCGTCAGTTTACTCACCTCAATATAGTTAGCTTATCTAACTATATTGTACCACCATTTTTTAGAATCTTTTTGGAATTTACATTAAATTTCTTTTAAAAGCAAGATATGTTACTATCCGCTCTTGGTTCGGTGCCCCCTATCAGTACACCATCGTCCGTTCTATATATGAATTGTCCCCTTCCAAAATTAGAGGAATTTAATGAAACCTCTATTTGATGACCTTTATCTACTAAAGACTCTAGAATATACGTCGGAAATTCTTTTTCTACCATAATTTCCTTGCCCTTTACCCATTGCCATCTTGGAGCATCTAAAGCTGCCTGAGGATTCAAATGAAAATCAATAAAATTATTAAGAAATTGTAGATGACCTTGTGGTTGCATGTACCCTCCCATAACTCCAAAAGGCCCTATCGCTTTGTTCTCTTTGGTTATAAATCCAGGTATAATGGTATGGTATGGCCTTTTTAGTGGTTTTAAACAGTTGTGATCTTCTTCATTCAAAGAAAAGCTTGTTCCTCGGTTTTGAAGGCTTATACCAGTATTTGGAACTACTATTCCAGAACCAAATCCCATATAGTTACTTTGAATGAAAGAAACCATATTTCCGTCTTTATCCGCGGTTGCAAAGTAAACCGTTCCTCCGGAATATGGATCTCCAGCCTCTGGTAATAGTGCATATTCACCTATAAGATTTCTTCGCTTTTTTGCATATTCTTCTGATAAAAGCGATTCTACTGATACTTTCATCTCTTCTATATCAGTAATATATTTCAATCCATCGCTAAAAGCTAACTTTAAGGCTTCTATTTGCTTGTGGTAACTTTCTGGATCTTCTTTACATCTCATTTCAAAGCCTTTTAGTATGTTCAAAGCCATCAAAACAATTATACCTTGTCCATTTGGTGGTAATTCCCATACGTCAAATCCTCTGTAATTTACACTAAGTGGTTCTAACCATATAGGTTCATAACTTTCTAAATCTTCTTGGCAAAAGTAGCCTCCCGTCTTTTTTGAAAATGTAACCATCCTTTGTGCCAACTCTCCAGAATAAAAACTTTTTGCTTTTGTCTCAGCAATTAATTTTAGAGTCTCGGCGTGATAAGTTGATTTCCAAATTTCTCCAACATCAGGTGCCTTCCCATTCGGGGCAAATACTTCAAACCATGTTTTAAAAATTTCTCCCTTAAACTCTTTTTTATACCTTTTAAAAGCGCTCTGCCATGATTTTGCTGTCACAGGCGAAACGGGGAAACCTTCACTTGCATATTTTATGGATGGTTCTAATAAGTCTTCAAAAGGAAGGACACCAAATCTATCAGACAAAGTTGCCCAAGCAGCCGGAGCACCTGGAACAGTTACTGATTCCCAACCAAACGGAGGTATTTTTTCAAACCCTTTTTCTTTCATTAGTTCCAAGGTGAGATTTTTTGGAGCGTATCCGCTGGAATTCAATCCATATAGTTTACCGTCTTTGTAAAGTATAGCGAAGGCATCGCTACCTATACCGTTGGAAGTAGGTTCCAAGACGGTCAAGCCTGCTGCCACTGCAACAGCCGCATCGAAGGCATTACCCCCTTTTTTTAAAATATCTATACCTATCTCAGAAGCTAATGGGTTTGTTGTTGTTACCATTCCGTTTTTCGCATAAATGGGGATCCTTCTTGATGGATAAGCAAATTTTAATGGATCAAACATCTGAACTACCCCTTTCTTTTAATCTAATTTTAAGGAACGTAGTCTATTATACCATTGAAAGCAAACAAATTAAAGGGGCGTAGATACAGATTTTTTATGACGATATAACGGGTTAATTTCAGGAGGTGAAGTAATTATGATAAAAGCTACGAAATTCACTAGCATTCTATTAATTTTTCTATTGTTTATATTTTCGTCTTTCGCAAGTAATACGTCTTACAATCGATTCACAGATTTGGATAATTTATCTTTAGTTTCTTCTATTCACGGTAATCTCAATTTAATGGAATTGATTGGCGAGTCAGAAATGGATCAAAATGAGAAATCAATGATTACTATAGGGGTCTATCATTTAGCCTTTACAGATGATTACACAATGAAAATTAAAGAATTAACTGATCTCAACTATCACCAAGACTATAATTCAGCTTTTAACGCAATGGCAAGTACATCACACAACCGATCTAAAAGTCATTCTGACAAATTGATCAAATCAGATCCAAACGTTAAAAATAAAAATTATAAAAACGATTACTCTTATAAAAACGATTTAACAAACAAGTTTGTTCAAAAAAACAGTAAGTTAGATTACATAGTTTCTCTTAATCTTTTAAAACAAAGTACACCGGATTTCATCGAAATTCAACAAAATGTATTCATTTTTTCTTAGAGATATAAAATAAATGTGATACAATAAGCACTAAAGATTAGTGGGTTTTTTTATCATAGTTTCTATAAAATCTCAGAGAGGAGGGAAAAAAGATGAAAAAGGTTTTTGCAACGTTGTTGGTAGGTATGTTAGCTGTATTTAGTTTCGCTGCATTTGAAGTCACAGGTGGTTATGTGAATGCATCGTTAGCGGCTAGTGACACAGATGTTGCAACATCTGTGATGATGCATGGTGTTAGTGTTGGTGCAAACTATCTGTACGATGAATTAGGTGTAGAAGGTGGAGCGTTGTTAGTCGGCGGTTCTTTTGATTATTATTTTCCAGCAGAATTTGTCAATGAAAGTGATGTAGCTACAGATTTATCTCAAATGAGTTTGGGTGTCAACGCTGGTTACAGACAGAGCTTAAACGCTTTCTTGCCAGACTTACCATTTGGAATGTATGTACAAGGCTTGGTTAACTATTCCTTCGGATTGGGTGAAGATAAGGTTGTAGCAAGCAGTTTAGGTTTCGGCGGTGGAGCTGGAGCAAACTTTGTAGTTCAAAACCTCGACATGAATGTAGGTGCAGATGTCTTATTTGAAAAACCAACAGTAGCTGAGGATTATGACGAAGTTTATAAGAGTGAGTTCCAGTTGAGACCAAAATTCAAGGTTTACGCAGGCGTACAATTCTAATTTAAAAGTAAACAAAATAACTTAAAAACCTCCTTACGGAGGTTTTTTATTTTAATTTTTTTCTCATTTCGATAGCGACTATTCTATACCCTGATTTTAAAAAGAGAGTTTCTAAAAATTTCAAAAATTTTGGCAAAGTTACAATTCTCTGTTTTTGAAAGCCTTTCATCAGATTAATGTATGTCTCGGTGAATCCAAGATTTTTATACAAATTATACGCAACTTTGTTGTTTCCAAAGACATTCAATTCAAGAGATTTTACGTTTTCTTTCTTTAATGTTTCTTCTAATTCTTTTATAGCACTCTTTGCAAGTCCCTTTTTTTGATACTGTGGAAAAATCCTAATATCGTATATAAACGCTTTTTTAGAACTATAATTAACAAAAACCCATATTCTTCCGACGTGTTCGTTATTACCTGTTATAACATTATAACCGTAGTTTTTCCCTTTTTTAACATCTTCGTTCCAGATGGTATCAATTTGATCCTCAGCTCTTGCCAAGGCTTCTTCATATGGAATCAACAAATTCTCAGCCAAAACTTTTGCATATTCTTCATACATTTTCTTTTTGTATATTTCAAACTCTTCTTTGCTCATTAATTCGAGCTTCGTTACCGACACCTCCAAAGGATTTTATCTTTTCCCGCCCACCGCCCCATTAGGAATTACTTAAAATTAGCTACTTCAGGAATTATCAAAAAAATTGATTAAGAATCATTCTAGAAGGTTTTAATTAAGAATTTATCCCTAAAATTTCAAAGGCATTTTTGGTTATTTCGGAAAATTTTTTGAATAAACTTAAATCCACTTCTTCTCTATTCGAACTTCCATGATTATCAGTGGCTAAGAAATCCACCAAATAATTATCAAAATAATATTTACCTTCTTGAGTTTTTAATCCTTCAAAATTGACTTGGAAAAGCACACCCATTTCTCTCATTCTTTGAATGATGTCTTTGTTTTCATATAACCATTTGTATCGTTCCACATGTACGAGAATAACTTCATAACCATCCAATTGTAAATTAAATATCGAATCTAGGGCGTAAATAGGCATAGGTTTTGTTGGAAATTCTATCCAGACAAATGAATTAAAAGGAATAAAATCTTTGTGGTCTGGAGTTAGATATAATTCTGAGGCAAGATAAGTCCTTAAACCAATTTCATTTTCTATTTTATCTTTTATCTTTTTATAAACTTCTTTGATGTTGGTTATATCTGTTTTAACCGAGGGATGATTAACGTGAGGTGTAAAAATAACATCGGTAATGTCGTTTTCTCTGTACCTTTTCAGTTCATTTAATGTTTCTTCAATAGTTTTTACCCCGTCATCAACTCCAGGTAATAGATGACAATGAATATCGATATACATTTTATTTTACCCCCTTTATGGCCCCTATGTTCTGGTTTTTCTTCTTCTCCTCTTTGTCTTACTTTTATCCCCATCATCAGAGTAATAATAGTAGTAATAATAATAATTAGAAGATTTTTCGTTCACATCATTTATAACTGTCCCAATGAGTTTTACTCCCGATGTTGTTATGTTTTCAATTGCAGCTTTTAAAGTTGGTTTTAAAGTTTGTCCATAACGAGTAACTAATACCAGTCCATCTGAATATCTGGATGCGATCATAGCATCAGGAGCAACCATTATTGGTGGAAGATCAATAATTACCTTATCGTAATACTCCTTCATTTTATCGAGGAGATCTCTAAATTCATTTGAAGTTAATACTGTTGTGGGATTTGGAGGTAAAGTTCCAACAGGCAAAACAAAAAAGTTATCAAGAGTCTCAAAAGGTTTCTTTACAGATTGTTCTATGGAGGCACCTCTCAACAAATAGTTAACCAGCCCCTCGTTCTTACTTTTTAGATTCAAAATCTTTTCAACCCTTGGTCTTCTCATATCGGCGTCTATCAGCAAAGTTTTGTTACCGCTTTGGGCGTATGAAATAGCGACATTGGCAGCAGTCATTGTTTTACCCTCAGAGGGTCCACCACTTGAAAAGGTAATAACATTAGGTTCTTTGGCGTTAGAAAAGTTAATGTTGGTCGCCAACATCTTGAAAGCTTCGGAGATTGGGGAGACTGGATCCCTTAAAACTATTAATTCATCATTTGTTTCGTTGTCTACATGTAAATGAGGTATTCTACCAAGAACAGGGTAACCTTTAACAATCATCTTCAGCTCATTTTCATCTTTAACCCTTTTATCCAGATACTCGATGAGAAAAACTACAAGTATACCTAAGAAAATTCCTAAAACCCCTCCTATTGCTGCAGTCAGAGTTTTATTTGGTTTAACAGGATTTGGAGAAACAAAGGCAGGGTCTATTATATTTGCTGTACCAATTACACCGGCTTCAGCAATCTTAGCCTCCTCTAATTTTTCTAAAAGAAGAACATAAAGGTTTTCTTTTACTCTTACCTCTCTTTCGTAATTCATAAGTCTTTGCTCCAATGCAGGTAATTGGTTCAATTGGGATTGATATGTGTTTCTTAACGTTGTTAAAGATTGTATTGTGCCTTGAAGAACTTGTTGTCTGGCTTGTTCTTCGATTAATTGTGAATACAAGCTATTATACTGCGGATTAGCAGTTTTTACTTGGGAAGTTACAATCGTACTTATCTCATTTTTTAGCATCTCTTGGGCTTGGCTCAGTTCTTCCCTTAATCTCAGAACTTCAGGATCGCTGGGAGATTTAGTACCTTCCAAGCCTGCTAGCTGGACCTGGATATTAACTATCTGATTTCTTAAATTACTTACGACTGGGTTTATCGATATTGTCTCAGATGAAATGATCTCTTGATCCATACTTTTTAAGGTGTCATTTAACGTTTGCAACCTTATCTTTGTTTCTTCCATTTGGATTTGATAAGTGTTTATCTGTTGATCGTAGGAAACCAGAAATTGTAATATAGATTTTGCCTCTTCATCTAACAAAAAAATATTATTTTCCTCTTTAAAATTTCTTAGATCGTCTTGAGCAGCGTTCAAATCGCTTTCAGCTAATGGAATTTGCTCTTCTATAAACATTCTTCTTGCAGTGTATTCATTTTGAGACAAACTTTTTAACAAGTCGTTGTATACAATCGCTAAATTATCGGCGATGCTTCTTGCTAGCTCCTTGTCTTCACTTTGAACTGATATCCGTACGATATTTGTATCGCTAACAGGTGATACTGTGATCATTTCTTCAAGGGTACGAACAACGCTGTTTCTTGTGACCTCTTCTGGGTTTTCAGATTTTGCTTGAAAATATTCCATTAAGTTTAAATTGTCTATTACTTTTTCAAGGTTTCTTCTACTTTTTATCAATTCAATTTCTGTCGATATCTTAGATGAGGTTGACCCTATCTGCGTACCAAAAATATCTGCAACGGAACTCTGTTGAGAGGGGTCAATTTTCAAGGTTGTATTTGCTTCATAAATTGGAGTAGCATTGAAAAGGTAGATTAAAGTAATTACTACCGTTACAACTACGGTTAAAAAAAACCACCAGAATCTTTTTTTGAATATCTTTAAAATGTCCTCGAATGTCAACTCATTTTCCATCTTCAAACCTCCCTACGAGCCTTTAAATTTCTACAAAATTTATGAATAAATCTCTCTATAAAATCATTATACCAGATTCAATAAATATCTGAAAAAAAGTATTTATCTCCCCCTTTTCTCCCTTCGGAGATAAATCAGCCCTTATAGACAATGAAGTAGCATATTTCATCCCCTAATTGTACGTCTTGCAGCCCACCCCGTATTTTGTTCTATGCAAAATATTCTACCATATGGCTGACTTATTTCAAAGGTATTTTTTTATGTTAATATTAAAATCCTTTTTGTACAGCATCAACTCGCATAAACTTCTGAATTGGCAAGAAGAGCAGTCGTAATATTTTTCCCCTGTTTTTGCGTTGTTGTATTTATCATGCATTTCTTCTAAGAACCTTCGTATTTCTCTTTCTTTTACTGCTATAGGAGTGAAATTAGATCTGTTGATGTTTTGAAAAACTTTTTCTAGCCATGTGTAGAATTCTTTAATATCAAAAGATACGTATTTTGCTTTAGACTTGTGCTCTTTATATATAATCTGGCCTTTCTGTATTTTTATAAAATTATCATTTTTATGATCTTTTTTCTTTGATACTACTTGAAATTTTAGATATACATCAGAATTTGTTAATTTGTTTTTCCATTCTTCGCTATTTAATAAGGTTAGGTAATAAATTAGCAATTGTTCACTTTGGAAATTTTTTGATCTTTTGTAATCCATAATTGAGTACGTTCCTGGCAATAGTTGTTCGTCGAATTCATCAAGAAGGTATGCGTAGTTACCGTTTAAAAGATCTACCCTGTCTATTCTCGATGTTAAGTCTACATCATGAAAATTTCCGATATTTATCTTTGAATTTACCTCCAACTCTGTAGCTATAACTTGAGAATAAGTGAGATCTATACCTTTTTTGAAATGGATATAATTTCGATGTATGTCTTCTATACTATCTAAAATATCTTCTGTTATTATTTCACTTTCCACATCTTTTATAGCTTGATAGGTTTGTAAAAAATCGTCTGTATACTCTTCCCAAATATCTTCAATGATATTTTTTATTTCTTCTTTCAATTCTTCTTTGTTGAGAATTTTTTGGGACATAACTTCATAATTTTTGTATTTGGAAAATATCTCTTTCATCACCCTGTGCTTTATAAGTCCATCGAAAAACTTCCCAAAATCTTTATCTCCATTTAATCGACCTTCTATACCTAGGTAATACTTAAACGGGCAATCCACATAAGTAGTAATTTTTGTATGGCTTAACCGTCCAAGATCGGTATTTTTATACAATTGCCAGCTTGGATTAGTTATCTCTTTTTTTAATCTCTCAATATCAGTGTAGTGTTTACTCTGTAAAAATTCTTTCTTCCCGTTCAATATGTAATAAATAGTAGCTTCTGTATCAGAGAATATATTTTCTGGATCTGTTGGTAGGATCTCTTTTTTAGAGAGAAACTCACTGGAATATTTAACGTTTTTAAAGTTGTTCCTAAACTCTTTTTCGTATGGAGAGGGTAGTATTGGTTCTCCACTTAGTTTAGCGTTTGGATATGTAAATATAATATTATCAGCGAAAATCATGGAGATAAACAAGTTTCTTCTACTGATCTTTTCTGAATGTCTGGCGATTAAGGTCCCTTCGTTACTCATAGATGTGATGAAAGGATTGACCTTTATTGAAGGATAGTTTTCTTCGGTAAAGCCGACAAAATATTTGTATTTTTTCTTTACAAATCTTGAGTCCTCAAGGCTCATTATTTCTACCGTATTATCGTACCTTTCGGATTCTCTATACGTTTCAATTTGAATTAGAGAAGAAAGTATTTTGTAGAACTTTTCAATTCCTAAATTTTTATCTGACTTTAGAATTTTTCCCAAATTTTCTTCAACGTTGAATACTAGTGCTTCGAAGGCTTTTAATGCATTTAATTGACTCTCAATGGGGATTACATCCTCGTATGTTTTCAGTATGTTGAAATGAGATAGGTAAGTATCTATCCATTCTTTCACCAACTCTCTGTAATCAGAAACACTGAAGTACCTTTTTCGATCTTTGCTTTTTTGGATATCTTCTAAAAGAGAAAATATGTTTCCCAGACATTTTTTTAATTCCCTTAAGTCTTTGAGTTCTTCGCTTATCCTTTCTATTTCTTCTGTGCCTTTAAGTTGAGAATTTCTTTTTTCTATTTCTTTCTCAATAGTATTCAGCCATTTTTCTTTTCGGTTTTTGAGTGAGGATTTTTGTATGTCATAGAATAAGTTTAAATGCTTTAGATAATTTTCTATCTGCTCCATTGTCAGCTCAGTTACTCCTCCGTAACCACTTTCAATCATCGCCAAAATATCTTCAACTTCGCAACCTCTGACCAGTGTTTTAATTGGTTGAAGAAGAATCAAAACTATTTGGCTTTCGTTTAGCGGAACATCGTTTTTGAACCTGTAAGGTACCTTGGCATCTTCCAAATAATCCGCCAATAATTTGGCAGTTGAATTATTTGGAACAACGATCCCCAAATCATCAGGCGAAAGATTTTCACTTATCAATCTTCTTTTTATTTCTTTTGTAAGTGTTTCTATTTCAGAAACATCGTTGTTCATGGGAAAGATTTCAATATTAGTATTTTCAAAAATCCGTTTTAAACCTTTCCTTTTCGATTGGAACTCAAACCCTTCATTTTTTAAAAAGTTGTGTATATTAGTTATTGAATCAAAACTTCTGTCTTCTATGTTGACCCAAGTAATAAAATGAACCTCTTCAAATAGATCAAATAAAGCTTTAAGTGTTTTGTTAACGGCTGGAGAAATATCAAAAAAACCCGAAATAACGACCCTTTTTCCTATATATTTTTTCCCCTCTTCTTTCAATCTAGTTGGTAAAATCTCATAAAACCATTTGTACACACTGACGGGATCGTAATTTCTTTGATATTTAATAGACATATCGAACTTCGTTTCTAAAATATCTTCGAGTTTTTTTTCTAATTTTGTGTAAAGCATGTACAAATTAGAATTGTTATCTATAGAATCATCAAGCAACTTGTATTCTTCAGCGGATTCAACGATTTCTTCATCTTCAACCCTTGAAATTTCCCATTTTTTCTCAAAAATATCTAATATGTACTCCACTGATTTTTGAGATTTGGATATAACGTTTAGATATTCAGAAAATTCTTCGTCTTTTTTCTCTTCTTCTATTAGGTCCATTATCTCATTTTCGATGTATACCTTCAAAAACTCTCTATCCAGTATTACAGATTGTGGTTGGTATGTTTTTAGCGTCTCAGTTACATATTGGTTTATAACCCTGAAGGCATCACGATTTATAGTTTTTTTTGTTTGTGATGCAATATATTCTGCCACTTGCTTCACATAAAAACCAGAAGGCCCTAGAAACAAAAAGTTCAGAGGGTCTTCGTTGTAAAAAGGAAGTATAAGATCTCCAACGTTTTTAAAATGTTCAGGATTTAAGTCAAATAAATAGACCTTTTTCATTTTTTCTACCAGCTTTCTATTTCGTTTCTCACTTCATCGAAGTTGTATTCAAATTTGTAAGTCCTATTTTCTCTTTCGTTCCCAAAGAAATCCTTCTCTATATAATCATAGTTGCCAAGGTTATATTTGTATTCTATTTCAGTATTTGGAGGCATTCTTAGAGTCAATTGGTAGGTTCCATCATCCATTTTTTCAAACCTGTAATTTTCATCTCCCACCAACCAATTGTTGAAGTTTCCCATCATATAAATTGAAGCATCTTCTGGAACGGAAGTGATTATAAAAGTGACCTCGAACAAATTTTCATCTTCTTCTGAAAATGAAGGTATTTCTGGGGCTGTTGTAGGAGATGGCTGAGCTGTTGTCGAGGCTTTTTGTGAAGAAAAACCAAAAAGCAAAAGAATTATTGCAAATGGAAGGAGGATTTCTAAAAATCCTTTCAACTCTTTTTCACCTCTTTCATGTTGTAACTCTGTTTTCAGTTAATTATATCATATTTATTATCTTAATTCACATAAAGATTTTTAAGGTAATTGTTATTTAAATTCTTAAACAAATATCATTTGTTCACGAAACTTATGGTATAATCTAAAAGGTTATTTTGGCCCAAAAAAATAAAAAAGGAGTAAAAACATGACAAAATTTCAACAAATGGGCCTTTCTGATAACATACTCAGCGCGATTGATAGAAAAGGGTACGAAGAACCAACTCCTATCCAAGAAAAGGTTATCCCCCTTCTTTTATCTGGTAAGAATAATGTAATCGGTCAGGCTCAAACTGGTACAGGAAAAACTGCAGCATTTGGTATACCTCTAATTGAAAGATTAGACGAAAAAGCAAACGACGTTCAAGCTTTAGTATTAACACCCACGAGAGAGTTAGCTTTGCAGGTTTGTAACGAAATCGACTCATTGAAAGGAAACAAAAGATTGAATCTTCTTCCTGTGTATGGAGGGGTCTCAATTGGAAATCAAATTAGAGCCCTTAAGAGAAGAGTAGATTTAGTAGTAGGTACACCTGGAAGAATAATAGACCATTTGAACAGAGGTACTTTAGATATTACTAAAATCAAGTATTTAGTCATTGATGAAGCCGATGAAATGTTAGATATGGGTTTTATAGAAGATGTGGAGATGATTCTCTCAAAAACTAATAAAGAAAAGCAGATTTTGATGTTTTCAGCCACGATGCCTCAAAGGATTGTTACCCTCGCTAGAAAGCATATGGGGAATTTTGAAACGGTAACAACAGTTCAAGAAAACAAAGAGGACATAACTGTAAAGAAGGCAAAACAAATTTATTACATGATTTCTGAGTCTAATAAAATAGAACTTTTGAGTAGGCTTATAGATATAGACACTAATTTTTACGGTCTTGTATTTACTAAAACAAAAGTCCAATCAGAAGAAATTGCAAATGAATTAATCAAAAAAGGTTACGAAGCAGAAGCTTTAAATGGAGATGTCTCTCAAAATCAAAGAGAAAGAATAATGGATAGATTTAAGAGCAAACGAATAAAAATTTTAATATCCACAGATGTTGCAGCCAGAGGTATAGATATAGACAATCTTAAATACGTGATCAATTATTCTCTTCCACAAAATCCAGAAAATTACATACACCGTATAGGAAGAACTGCGAGGGCTGGAAATGAGGGTACAGCTATTACTTTTGTCACACCGAGCGAGTATAGAAAATTTATGTTCATCAAGCATTCCTCAAAAGCCTTAATAGAAGAAGCTAAAATACCACAAGCCAAAGATATTGTTAACGCAAAAGTTGAAAAAATAAAAGATGAGATCATATCTAATCTTTCCAAAGATATAGATCCTATTTACGAAATCTTGGCAGAAACAATCTTAGAGGAAACTGACCAAGAGCCGAGTCAAATAATTTCTTCTATTTTAAAGTATTTTTACGGTGGAATCTTGAAAGAAGAAAATTATAGCAAAATAAAAGAAGTTAAAAACTCTTCAAAAAGAAAGGACCAAAGGTTATTTGTTGCATTAGGTAGTTTAAGTAAAATGACACCAAGAAAACTTGCTGAATTCATAGAAAAGGAAACTGGTGTAAATAGAAAAAAAATAAAAGATATACAAATAATGGATAAATTTTCTTTTGTGACAGTTCCTTCCGAACAAGCTGAAGCAATAATAGAGATCTTTAAGCAAAAATCAAATAGAAAAAGACCACTAGTAGTACAAGCTAAGTCCAAAAGAAATTAGAAAGTGAAGTCACAAATGGATTATGGGAACAATTAGTTCGAACTAGAAGCATTTTTAACCGCTTCGTATACGTTCAAATGTAATCTTTTATCATAAGCTTCGGGTAAAATCCTATTAGGAGTAGGAATACATGAATTTGAAATTGCGAGTATTGCAGAATGGAGCATTTTTTTAGTTATTTTTGATTTTTCCTCTATCGCTCCTTTCATTATTCCAGGAAAGGCTATGAGATTGTTGATTTGGTTAGGATAATCTGATCTGCCAGTTGCCACTATACTTGCCCCGAAGCTTTTTGCTAATATTGGATCTATTTCCGGTAAAGGGTTGGCAAGTGCAAATATTATAGGATTTTTATTCATTTTTTTTACCATCTCTTCATTCAAAATATTACCCTTGGATACCCCTACAAACACATCCGCACCAAAAAGAGCAACTGAGAGATTCCCGGTTATATTTTCTGGATTCGTTATCTTTGCTAATTCTTCGTGATATTCATGCAAACAACTTTCTGGAACATTTTTATTCAACACCCCATTCTTGTCAACTAAAACAAGATTTATGACCCCAAAATCCATCAAAAACTTGGCTATATTGTATCCCGCTGCCCCTATACCGTTAATAACAACTTTAATATTTTTTGCTTCTTTGCCCGTTAATTTCAATGCATTCAACAATCCTGCCGTGACTACTACAGCAGTTCCCTGCTGGTCATCATGAAAAACTGGAATATTCATTGTTTTATTCAATTCTTCTAATATTCGAAAACATCTAGGAGCAGAGATGTCTTCTAAGTTTATACCTCCAAACGAAGGTTCTAAGTTCTTCACAATAGAAACAATTTCTTCTGGATCTTGTGTATTCAGGCAAATTGGAAAGGCATCAAGCTGGCCAAAAAGATTAAACAACAAGGCTTTACCTTCCATAACGGGAAGCGCACCATATGGACCTATGTTACCGAGACCTAATACGGCACTTCCGTCTGAAATGATACCAACGGTGTTCCAACGTCTTGTGTATAAAAATGTATTTTCTGGATCTTTAGAGCATTCTTTTGCAACATCTGCTACCCCAGGAGTGTATAGTAGGGATAACGATTCTTCGTTCAAATTGTCAACATTTGAAATTGTCCTGATTTTTCCCTTGAGTATTTTGTGTAATTCTTTTGCGTCCAAGATTAACTCTCCTTAAAAGTTAGAATATCTGACTGCCGTTTGTATCTATTGCCACCATTAAAGGAAAATCCTCCACGTTTATGTTGTAAATAGCTTCGGGGCCTAATTCTGGGAAGGCTAGAATCTTTATATCCTTCACACACTTAGAAAGGTACGCAGCTGCACCACTTGGAGTTATAAAATAAACTCGCTTGTATTTTATACATAACTTTACTGCCAAATCACTTCTTTTTCCCTTTCCAACAGTTCCTAGCACACTTAATTTAAAGATCATTTCAAGATATTTATCCATTCTTTCACTCGTTGTCGGACCTATAGCACCTATCTTAGAGTTCTTTGGAGGATTCGCAGGGCCTGCATAAAATACAATTTTTTCGTTTAAATCTACAGGAAGCTGAGAATTTTTTGAAAGTAATTCTAAAAGTTTTTGGTGGGCAGCATCCCTCATAACTATCAATTCGCCTGTGTATTGTAAGAGTTCTCCGATTCTTAATTTTTCAATTTCATCTATCTTCAAATTTTATCACACCTTTTCTACAAAGGTAACAATCTAAAGAAACCCCAACCGGAAGTGTTGCAATATGGGTGGGAGCATATTCTACATGTACAGAAAAAACCGAAACCCCTTCTTTTAGTCCTTGAAATCCTATTTTTAAAGTATTTAAATCTTTCAAAAGCGCTTCCTCAAAATCCGCATATACAGGGTTTTGATTTCTTTCTTTGAAACTCTTGGTCAATGCTAATTTGGATAAAACCATTGCTTTATCAGAAGTTCCACCTATTCCTATTCCAACATGTAAAGGCGGACAACCTTTTGCTCCGTTTTCTTTCACATGCCCAATTATTACATCTTTTAATTCTTGGACCCCGATTGATGGCTTTAACATGAACAAGGCTGAGAGATTTTCACTTCCCCCGCCTTTCACCAAAAATTTGATCTCTAAACTCTTCCCAGAGACTTGGAATATGTGTACCACAGGTGGAGTGTTGTTTTTAGTGTTTTTTCTTTCAAAAAGGGGATCACTCACCAGTGAAAATCGGAAGGGATTTTCCGTATATACCTTTTCAACCACCTCATTTAAAGTGGAAAATATAGGTTCTTCAAGTATAACTTCGTTTCCTAAAAAGACAAAGAATTCAACAATACCTGTATCTTGACAGAGGGGTAATTTTTCAGCTTCTGCAATTTTATAATTTTCTTTTAGCGCTTGAGAAAATGGACCATTGTATCCGTCAAGATAAGTTTTTACTTCTGGATTTATCGTTTCATTTGTCTTTACTATATGGTTCGACAACTTTTCTAATATTTCACGCTTATATATCATCTCAAACTCCTTTTTTATAATCGATTACTCTCTTTAGAAATTCTAATTGTTTAATCTCTAAAGCTTCTATATTATCGTCTATTTTTCCATTTTTTTGAAATTTTAGCAAAAAAATGAAAAATTAAGAATTTTTAAGCTTTTAATTCCTAATCGCCTCTAATCGACTTTAACAATGCGACATCTAATATGATCTAAGGCAATGAAATGCTAACGTGAAATGGCAGATTTATAATATTATTCAAATCTTGTTAATAAATTACTTGTATAATAAAAGGGACTAAATTTATCCTAATTGAAGGAGGACTTTAGATGGCAAAAGTCAACGTTATATTCTACAGTATGTATGGCCATATCTATCAAATGGCTAAAGCCGAAGCGGAAGGCGCAAAAGAAGTAGAAGGAACGAATGTTGAGATCTACCGAGTCCCTGAAACCGTTCCTGAAGATATTCTAATCCAATCTGGAGCTAAAAACGCACAAGAACAATTTTCACATATTCCAATAGCAAATATGGATTCTCTAGTTGAAGCTGATGCGATAATTTTTGGTACTCCCACCAGATTTGGCATGATGGCGGCGCAAATGAGGCAATTCCTTGATACAACAGGTCCACTTTGGGCAAAGGGAAGTTTGGTTGGAAAAATAGGTAGTGTCTTTACTTCTACTAGTACTCAACATGGGGGTCATGAATCTACTATTTTAAATTTTCATACAACGTTATTGCACCATGGAATGATTATTGTTGGAATTCCCTTTACTGAGCCAGATCTGAGCGATGTATCGAATATTCATGGGGGTTCACCGTATGGCGCCTCGGCAATTATCACCCAGAGCGATGAAAATAGACCTAATGAAATAGAACTTAGTATTGCCAAAAGTCAGGGAAGAAGAGTAGCTGAAATAGCAAAAAAGCTTTTTGGTTGATATTTTGGAGAATAAACTCAAGGAGTACAATATCGGCTTTAAGAAACTTTTGAAAATTTTTGAAGGCGCACAAATTGTGCGTCTTTATTTTTTTTGAATTTAAAACTTCAATTGACTTTTAAAAAAATAATTGTTATAATTAATTATGATTATTCACTTGGTGTATGAATGAAATGATTAGAGGTGATCTTCCCAATGCTAAATATTCAAAATTACATTTTTTTCAACCCCTCTCCAAACTTTCGAGAAATGATGATCTTAAAGTTAATTTCTCAAGAAAACGATATTTCTCAAGAAACGATGGCGAAAAAAGTAGGGGTTGTCCCATCGATGATAAACAAGTATTTAAAGGATTTTGAAGAGAATGGAAATATTATAAAAAGCGGTGAAAACAAACGTAATATGAGTTATGAACTTACAGAGGCGGGAAAAAAGAGGTTGCAATTTTTAACCCTTAGTTTCGTTGATGAGGTTTCTGAGCTGTACACAGAAACCAAAGACTCCTTCAAAAAAGTTTTTCAAACTCTTAAAAAAGATAATTTAAAGGATATTCTTTTGTATGGTGCAGGGGTTGTTGGAGGGATTGTACTAAAGGTTTTGAAGGATGAAAATATTAATATAATTGGATTTTTGGATGATTCTCCTTCAAAGCAAGGAGATAAGCTTCAAGGAATAGATATTTACCCGCCGGAAAAAGCCAAAGAGTTAACCTATGATGCCCTCATAATAGCTTCGTTCAGGAAGTCAGAAAAAATATTGGAAAAGGCAACGGAAAGAAATTTGGAAAAATTGTACGTTTTTAAGATAGATGAGGAAGGCAATATTTCTTTGGAGGGGGATATGAAATGAAAGATAAGATGGAGGTTCCTCTTTTTGATTTAACAAGGCAATATGAAAAATTGAGAAAAGATGTTCTGAAGAAGTTGGATGCTGTTTTCACTTCTGGAAACGTGGTTATGGGAAGTAATGTAAAAGCCTTAGAAGAGGAAATTGCGAAGTATATAAACGTAAAGTATGCTATCGGTGTTGCCAATGGTTCTGATGCCCTAAGAATATCGGTTCAAGCTCTGGGTATAAAAGAAGGGGATTATGTCATCACCACACCATATACTTTTTTTGCAACTGCAAGTGCAATTGTACTGAATGGAGCCACTCCTATATTCGTGGATGTAGAAGATAAATACTACAACCTTGATTTGGATAAAGTCGAAGATTTGCTTGAAAATCATCCGGAAAAAGAAAAAATTAAAGCAATTATTCCTGTACACCTTTTTGGAAAAACCGTTGATTTAGAGAGATTGGAAAAAATAAGAGAGAATTACAACGTAAAAATCATAGAAGATGCCGCTCAATCTATTGGGTCTGTATGGCAGTATAAGAATGGCGAAAGAAAATTTAGTGGTAGTATAGGAGATTTGGGTATTTTTTCTTTCTTCCCAACAAAAAATCTGGGTGGTTATGGTGATGGTGGAATGGTTGTTACAAACGACGCGGATTTGGCAGATAGGGTCAGAAAACTAAGAGTCCATGGTGCAGCAAAAAAATATTATCACGATGAAGTTGGTTACAATTCAAGATTAGACGAAGTTCAAGCCTCAATATTGAGAATAAAACTAAACAATTTAGATGAATACATTGATAAAAGAATAAAAAAGGCAAAAAATTATGAAGAATTATTTGAATTACATAACCTCAACGAAGATTTAAGTTATCCTGCTTATTTTAATGATAGAACCCATGTTTATCACCAATACGTTGTTACTTTGAATAACCCCAAAGATAGGGATAAATTGAAGAAATTTTTAGAAAATAAAGGCGTTGGAACATCGATATACTATCCCCTGGGTTTGCACCTTCAAAAGTGTTTTGAGAACTTGGGTTATAAAGAAGGGAACTTCCCTGTAGCTGAAAAGGCATCTAAATCGACGATAGCTTTGCCGATGTTTCCAGAGCTCACCAAAAAAGAGCAGGAATACGTAGTTAAATGTATTAAAGAGTTTTTTTCAAAATAGTTTTAGAATTCATAAAAACAGTGTTATTTTAGAAAGGGGAGGACTGAAAAATGGCATTACTAGACAAAATAAAAGATAAAACGGCAAAGGTAGGGGTAATAGGTTTAGGTTATGTGGGTTTACCTCTTGCGGTAGAAAAGGCAAAGGCAGGGTACCATGTTTTAGGGTTCGATATTCAAAAAGAAAAGGTTGAAAAGGTCAACAAAGGAATAAATTATATTGGAGATATTGTAAATTCAGAGTTAGAAAAGCTAGTTGAAGATGGTTATCTAAGCGCCACAACTGATTATGATAGAATAAGGGAATGCGATTGTGTTATGATATGTGTTCCAACTCCTTTGAATAAATACAAACAACCTGATTTAAGTTTTGTTGTTGATTCAACAAAAGAGGTAGCAAAAAGGCTTCACCCAGAAATGTTGATTGTTTTAGAAAGCACTACATATCCAGGAACCACCGAAGAAGTAATTCTGCCATTATTACAAGAATATGGGTTTAAGGTTGGAAAAGATTTTTATTTAGCTTTTAGCCCAGAGAGGGTAGATCCAGGAAATTTGATTTACAAGACCAAAAATACACCAAAAGTAGTCGGTGGAGTTACCGAAAAATGTACTTTACATGCAAAAACCCTCTATGAAAACGTATTAAACGCTGGTGTTTTCACCGTATCGTCCCCTAAGGAAGCAGAGATGTCAAAAATTCTGGAAAATACCTTTAGAATAGTGAATATTGGTCTCATCAATGAAATGGCTATTTTAGCAAAGAAAATGGGAATAAATATCTGGCAGGTAATAGACGCAGCTGCTACAAAGCCTTTTGGGTTCATGCCTTTTTATCCCGGACCAGGTGTGGGCGGCCATTGTATTCCAATAGATCCTTTTTATTTAACGTATAAAGCTAGAGAGTTTGACTATCACACAAGGATAATAGAATTGGCAGGGGAAATAAACGATTATATGCCCGAGTACGTAATCGAAAGACTAATGGACATTTTAAACGAAAATAAAAAGTGTTTGAATGGTTCCAAAATATTGATGTTAGGGGTGAGTTATAAAAACGATATCGACGATTTAAGAGAGTCTCCTGCGTTGAAAATTCTGGAGCTTTTAGAAAAAAAGGGAGCAGAAGTGAAAATTCATGATCCTTATATAAAAAATTTTTCTCACAAAGGAATAGAGTATAAAACGGTAGATTTAACAAAAGAATTGTTAGAGGAATCAGATGCGGTCTTAATTACTACCGGACATAAAAAGGTGGATTACAATTTTGTTTTGGAAAATGCCGATATAGTTTTTGATACAAAAAATATCACAAAAGGACTTAGAGAGAAGTATCCAGAAAAAGTTTCTCTATTATAAAAAGTTTAAAAGTAGGTGATATTCCGTGCTTAAATTGGCTGTAATAGGTTGTGGAAGAATTGCTCAAAAAAAACACACAGAAGCGATCATAAAAAATTCTGATATTATTGAAAACGTGGCTGTTTGCGATTTAAAAGAAGAAAGAGCAAAACAATTTGCCAGTAAGGTAGAAAATTCTGGATTAAACAAACCAGAAATATACACGGATTACAGTAAATTGTTGAAAAGAACCGATATAGATGCCGTGGCAATAGCCACCGAAAGTGGAAATCACTATGAAATCACCATGGAAGCCCTGCAAAACAACAAACATGTGTTAGTGGAAAAACCAATGGCCCTATCAACAAAACATATGAACGAGATGATAGAGTTTGCAAAAAGGAAAAATTTAAAGTTAGGTGTTTGTTTTCAAAATCGCTTCAACCCACCTATACAAGAATTAAGAAAAAAAATTACAACAAATTCATTTGGAAGGATTCTCCACGGTCAAGCTTCCATTAGGTGGAATAGAAACGAAGAATATTATAAGCAAGCAAAATGGAGGGGAACTTGGGAATACGACGGGGGCACGTTGATGAACCAATGTACGCACAATATAGACTTGTTATTGTGGAATATGGGCTCTGAAATAGATGAAATATACGGTGTTATTAAGAACTTCACGCATCCTTATATAGAAGCCGAGGATTTTGGAGGAGCAATAATAAAATTTAAAAACGGTTCCGTAGGAATTATAGAAGGATCAGCAAATATATATCCAAAAAACTTAGAAGAAACTCTATCGATATTTGGGGAAAAAGGCACAGTGGTTATCGGTGGTTTAGCGGTGAATAAGATAAAATATTGGAGATTTGAAGGAGAAGATGGACATCCATTTCAAAATCTCCCAGATCCTGATACGGTTTATGGAAGTGGGCATATTCCACTGTACCGAGATTTTTATCAATCGATAAAAGAAGATCGAGATCCCTTTATTAACGGTGACGAAGGGAAAAAGGCTGTAGAAGCTGTTTTAGGAATTTACAAGTCTGCCCTTTTGGACAGACCTGTGAAATTTCCAATCGATTTTTCAACGATAGAAATGAAGGGGGATATAAAGTCAATCTAGATCTTGTCACAATCAAGATCTACCCCTTCTTCTTTTTCACATATTGATTTCTATTCCTAAACCAGGTTTGTCCAAAAGAATTATTGTATCTCCTTTTACTTCAAATCCTCCTTTTATTCCTTCGAATTCTTCATAATACATGAAAGAATCTAAATCAGCATCTGTTATATTTCTCTTAGCTGCAACTAAGCTTGCACCCGCAGTAAGGGCCACCTTTGTTTCTACCATACATCCAACCATACAATTAATTCCAGCAGATTCTGCAATTGTGTTAATCTTTTCAACTTCGTAAAGCCCTCCACTTTTCATCAGTTTTATGTTGATCATATCGGCACTATCTTTTTTCATTGCATGCATTGCATCATGAGCGTTATGAACTGATTCATCTAAAATAATCTTTATATCAGCCTTTTTTCGCAAAAGTGCAGACCCATCAAAATCCCAATCGGCTAACGGCTGCTCAACGGCTTCAACGTTGTAATTTTCTATCATTTTGATTGCGGTTAACGTATCGTGTATATTCCATCCTTGGTTGGCATCTATTTTCAATCTTACGTTATCTCCCACGCTATTCCTTATGAGCCTGATAGCTTCAATGTCGTTTTTAAGATCAACGCCAGTTTTGATTTTTAATATATTAAATCCTTTATCTACGCTCTCTTTAGCTTCGTTTGCCATTTCTTGTGGTGCACCAATCCCTATCGTGATATCTGTTTGTACTTTGTTTTCAAATCCACCAAGGAGCTTATAAAGAGGTTCTTGCATCACTTTCCCTTTTATATCGTAGAGAGCGATATCAACCGCTGCTTTTGCTGCTGTATTTCCTGCAATTGCTTTGTTCAATATATAATGTATTCTTTCTATTGCGAGTGGATCCTGCCCTATTAATATTTCTTTGAATGTTTTAAGAACAAATGTTACACTGTCGATGCTTTCCCCCGTTACCGAACGAGAAGGAGTAGCTTCTCCAAAACCGTAGTATCCTTCATCAGTAGTTATTTTTACAAGCACCGATTCACAATACTCCGTTGCTCCTCGCGAAATAACAAAAGGTTTTTTGAGTTTAATTTTGATTTTTTCAAATTTTAAATCTGTTATTCTCATTTCTCTACCTCCCATTGGATTTTTAAATAGTTCGACCCCTTGCCATAACCTTTTTTATTTCCAGATTACTTTTATCTAAGAACACTATATCTGCATCAAAGTTTTCTTTTATTTGGCCTTTGTTTTCTAATTTAAGAAAATTAGCAGGATTGATAGTGATAACCTTCAAAGCTTCTTCTAAAGGGATATCTTGTTGTAATACACAATCCTTAACCTCTTCAAAGAGTGTAGCTACATCCGCAACTGTTAAACCTAAATAATTCCCTTTGTCATCGAACTGTGGTAAACTCCCCTGTCCATCGGATGAGAATGATATATTGTCAATATTTACCCCATCTTCCAACAAAAGTTTCAAGGCTTTAGATGGTTTTGATGGATCCTCTTTGTCTTTCTTTTTTGACGAACTAGTTGTGAAATCTATCCTTCCACCCATTTCTATAAAATTTTTACATGTTTTAAGAGCTTTTTCTCCCTTGTTCATGTGAGTTGGAAGGAACTGTGTAATAGGTAATTCTGAATTTTCAACAACATCTATCAATATTTGAATAAATTTTTCTCCTCTGCCAACGTGAATATTTACAATGCCTGCCTTTTTTGATAAAATTCCGCCCACTCGAGCTTCTGAAGTCAATCTTATCAGTTCTTCTAAGGTTGGTTGGGAACCTCTATGGTCTGAAATAGCGACTTCTCCAACACCTATTATTTCTTCAATGAAAACCAAATCGTCTATAATTCTGCCGGTAAAAGTTTTTATAGGAAAATGATAAGAACCCGTATACGTGTAGCAGCTTATTCCTTCTTGTTTTAATGCTTTTGCTTTTGCGATTAAGTTTTGCATACTTCGAGTTGCGTTGTCGGTCCCCAAAACACCTACTACGGTAGTAATTCCAGAACTTACTATCTTAGAAGCAAATATCTCTGGGGTTCTTGTGCTGTATCCCCCTTCTCCACCTCCTCCTGTTATATGAACGTGAGAGTCTATAAAACCTGGAACTACTATATAATCCTCAGCATCGATAATCTCAACTTTAAGATTAGAATTTAATTCTATCGAATCGACTAGTTCTAAGATTTTTTCTCCACCAATTAATATATCTTTTTTCCCTAAAGCTTTCGGTGAGTAAACCGTTGCATTCTTTATGAGGGTAAGCAAAATTCTTCTTCTCCTTTTTTATGATTACAATTTTTATTTCAATCATGCCATAGAAATATTATAAAGTCAAGTTAACGCATTCTACCAATAATTTTTAAATAAAAAACAAAAAGCTCAAAAATCCGAAAAAAGATTTTTGAGCTTTCAAAGAAAGAAGAGTTTGGTAATGGTCGGGACGACTGGACTTGAACCAGCGACCTTTGGTTCCCGAAACCAACGCGCTACCAACTGCGCTACGCCCCGAATTCTTATTATTCCATAATTGATTTTATCATATTTTTGAATCGAAGTGAAGACTAATAAAAAAATTGAGAAATAATAAATTGTCTAATAATATAAGTGAAGTTGCTACAAACCATATATCCGTATATAATTTAACTCTTGCGTTATAATAATTCATTTTATTGTTAATTTTAGGCACAACTAACTCTTTTAAAAAATGTTATAATTGATATGAAATAATTGAAAGAGGTGATTATAATTTGCTAATTCCTTTACACAACCTGTTTATTGGACAAAAGGGAAAGATAGTGAGTTTAAACATTGAAGGAGAAAGTACTAAAAATCGTCTTATCGCAATGGGAATTACTCCAGGTAAATTTATAGAATTAGCCCATGTTTCTCCTTTTGGGGATCCTTTAGTATTTAAAATTGGAGAAAAAAAAGTAGTTTTAAGAAGGAGCGAAGCTTCTAGGATCATTGTAGATGTTCCTTACAAAGTATTCAACCTTTTGGAAAGTGAAATTGGAAAATATGAAATTATCGATATTAAAGGCGGAAGGAATTTTGTAGAAGAAATGAGAAGTATGGGGTTGTATAAAGGAGTTAATATCAATTTAGTTAATAAGCTTGGAAATAGAATAATTATAGAGGTTGACGGGAAAAAATACGAATTGGGCAGGGGAAGAGCTTCCAAGATATTTTGTAAAAAGGTGGAATAATTAATGAATATATCGCTTATAGAAGAATACGTAAGAAATAATAAAGAAGTAGATATTTTGGAATTAAAAGAGAAATTTCACTTAAATGAAAGTGAATTGAAAATTTTGATCCCTTTCTTAAAGATCATGGATGTTGAAATTGAAAAAATAAATAAAATAGAACCTGTATGTAAAAGTTGTCCGTTGTCAGATAAATGTGGAAAAGGCCTGTTAAATAACTGTTATTATAATAATAACTCTACAAAACAAATTTAATACAGGGAGGAGCTTGAATGAGCAAGGATACCCTCAAAGATAACGTTGAAACCGTTGACAAGGAAGCTGAGATTTCAATAATTGGAAATCCTAACGTTGGAAAGACTTCTCTATTCAACCTTTTAACGGGCACAAAACAATATGTTGCCAATTGGCCAGGGGTTACAGTAGAGAAGAAAATAGGAAGTTTTAAGTATAAAGGTAAAACCTTTAAATTAGTTGATCTTCCAGGTGTTTACACCCTTTCAGCTAAAAGTGAAGATGAAAGAGTTGCTAAAGATTACTTAATAAGTAATACTTCAGAGATAGTAATTGTCGTAGCAGATGCCTTGAACTTGGAAAGTTCTATGTTTTTATTGTTTCAACTTATAGAAATAGGCGTGAAGACTATTTTGGTTATAAACTCCGTAGATGAAGCTCGAGAAAAAGGGAGAATCATCGATCCATCCCCTATTTCCAAAACTTTAAACATCCCTGTCATATTGACTTCCGCCAAGACAGGTGAAGGTAAGGAAGAACTTTTAGAAGAAGCATATAAGCTTTCAAAAGAAAAAAATCTTACAAAAAAGAAAATAATGTATCCAGAAGAAATAGAGAATTTTATCAATTTTTTTCAAGACAAAGTTTCAAAGTATCCTAAAATAAGTTCAAAATATCAAAATTATATAGATAGTAGTTGGTTACCAATATATTTTTTAGAGTTTGGAAGTGAAGATTTAGAACTTCCCCAAGATTTTTTGACTGAGTTAAAAGAAAATTTTGATATAGAAGATCTTAAAAACAAATATTTAAATTGGAAGTTTAATTTCATTTCTTATCTAGTTAGTTCTTCGATAATAAAAGAGGGTATAGACTGGTCTTTGAGAGATATTTTAGACCACGTTTTTACACATAAGATTTTGGGAATATTGATATATGTTTTTGCTTTGTTTGCAGTGTTTTCTCTAACATTCAGCCTCGCTCAACCGTTATCGGATTTGCTGGATTCGGCTTTTACTTTTTTGGGTAATTCTATCAGCGAATTTGTAACTATTCCTTGGTTGGAATCACTACTAGTTGATGGGGTTATAGCTGGCGTTGGTGGTGTTTTAGTTTTTATTCCACAGATTTTTATCTTATTTTTCTTCTTAGGATTCTTGGAAGAATCGGGATATTTACCAAGGGCGGCCTTTTTAGTTGACAGAATTGCCAGGAATTTTGGATTAAGTGGTAGATCTTTTATGTCTATTATTTTAGGTTTTGGTTGTAACGTTCCAGCCATTATCTCTACTAAAACGATTGCCAATAAAAAAGAAAGATTGGCTTTAATTCTTAGCCTTCCCTTTGCATCGTGTAGTGCAAGGTTACCCGTTTACATTCTTTTAATAAGTGCATTCTTTTCAACACATGCAGCCACTATAATGCTGCTAGTCTATTTATCGAGTATAGCGTTAGTCTTAATATCCTCAAAATTTTTACAAAGATTCATTACCCAATCAGAAGATATCCCCTTCATCATAGAACTGCCGAGGTTTAGGATGCCTACTTTAAAAAATTTATCCATTTATACATGGAACAGAGGAAAGCACTTTTTACAAAAAGCTGGAGGCATAATTTTAATAGCCACCGTACTAATTTGGCTTTTATCTTTCTTCCCTAATTTTGGAACAGATATAAACAGTAGTTTTGCCGCTTCTATAGGGAGAGTGTTTGAACCTTTAACCAATCACTTGGGATGGGATTGGAGAATAAACACCGGCTTGATTTTTGGTGTCGCTGCAAAAGAAATAGTTGTGTCTTCCTATGCCACAATTTTTAATGTTGGAGAAGGCTCTTTAACCTATGCCTTACAAAATGCATTAACCCCAGCATCTGCTTTAGCACTCATATTCTTCGTTATGGCTTATATTCCTTGTTTTGCAACGTTAGCCACGATTAAAGCGGAGACAAATGGGTGGAAATGGGCTATTTTTAGTTTTATTTACACCACTGTCGTTGCTTATCTTATAGCTAATTTGGTGTTTTTTGTGGGAGGTATTTTCCTATGAAGCACAAAAACTTGACACTTTCTTTGATAGCAATATTATCGATTATTTTCATGTTGCTAAATATACAGAAAAACTTTTTCTACGTCTTTTCTTTTTTTGTTATATTCTTAATTTCGATCTACGGTTTTTCTAATGATAATAGAATATGGTATCATAAATCTGCTCATATAATAGTTTCTTCTTTTATCGGTCTATTTCTTTTAGCTTATGAAATCTTGGATATTTTGTTCACTATGCTTGCGGGTGAATTTTCTGAAATAAATTTAAATATTTATGTTATAATCTTTGGTATACTAAGCATAATCATATTCTTTTTAGAATTGAGGTATCTAAGAAAAAAAAGAAATGAAGCATTGAATAAGGAGGAACGATAAATGTTAAAAGATATATTAAATAATGATTTAAAAAAATATATGAAAGAAAAAAATACCCTTGCTTTAAATGCGGTTAGATCGATAATATCAGAGATTAAAAATAAAGAGGTTGAAAAAGGTTCTGAATTAACAGAGGAAGAAATAGTCCAGTTGATAAAAAAACAAATAAAAATGAGAGAAGATTCCATTGAACAATTCGAAAAAGCAGATAGGAAAGATCTTGCTGAAAAAGAAAGAAAAGAAGTTGAGATCTTGCAAGAGTACCTTCCTGAGCAGCTTTCTGACGAAGAATTGAGAAAAATAATAGAAGAAACTATAAAGGAAGTTAATGCAACATCAAAAAAAGATTTTGGCAAAGTTATGAAATTAGTAATTCAAAAGGTTCAAGGAAGGGCCGATGGAAAGAAAATAAGTGAAATACTGTCGACACTTTTAAATTAACATATAACTAATATGTGATATAATAATACTAGAAAGAATTTCTTTGGAGGTGTTTTTTGCAGTGCTCACAATAGTTTATTCGGTGTTATTATTAGGGATTTTAGGGTTTGCTTCCGGTACTTTTTTAGCATTTGCTGCAAAAAAATTTGAAGTAAAGGAAGATCCAAGAGAAGCCATTGTTAGAGCGGTATTACCCGGTATAGATTGTGGATCTTGTGGTTATCCTGGATGTTCAGCCTTCGCAAAGGCATTTGTCAAAGGTGAGGTTGGAAAAGACGGTTGTGTTCCTGGCAAATCTCAAGGTGTCCCAGAACTTTTGGAGAAAATATCTAAGATGTCTGTTGACGAATTGAACAAAATATATGAAGAAAGCGGGGAAGACGATTCTAAAATTTTAAAACTACTAAAACAAAATTAAAAAGGGGGGATCAAATTGATCGATCCTATATCCTCTCAACAATACAAGCCCCTTTATCTAAGTAGTTTTGATTATGGAAGTGATCAACTTCCACACACGAGTAGTCAAAACATTAACCAGAGTCCTACAATGTCCAAGGAAGAGATGGAAAAACTTTTATCTTTTGTAATTTACAAACAAACTGGAATTTCGATGAAATTAGTTAGAACCGTTGGTGAATTGTATCAGGGTCAAAATCTAGATGTTTTAACGTAAGTAAAATTTTCATAATTGCGGGCCAAGATTGCCCGCAATTTTAAATAAAGGAGGATTTTCCTTGTATCCAAAGGTTTACGCTTACTTAGAAAGGATTCAAGAAAATGCAAGATTTTTAAAATCATTGTGTACTGATTCGGGTGTAGAAATAATAGCTGTCACTAAAGTAGTTTGTGGTGAACCTACAATAGCTCATGCACTTAAAGAATGTGGAATTGAAATACTGGGTGATTCAAGGATTCAAAACATAAAGAAAATGAGGAATTCTGGTATAAAAGGACCTTTTATGTTACTTCGCATACCCATGATCTCTGAACTTGATGATGTGGCAAATCATGTTGATTATACTTTAATAAGTGACTTAGAGATAAGTAAGAAATTGGGGAGTGTTTCTTCTAAGTTCAATAAGAAATCTAAAGTCATCTATATGGTTGACGTGGGTGATCTGAGAGAAGGAGTTTGGTTTGAAAAAGCTGTTTCTGAGGTTTCAAATGCCATTGATATAGAAGGAATAGAGATTGTTGGAATAGGCACAAACTTAGGATGTTTTGGTGGAGTAATCCCTGATGAAACTAATATGCAAAGGCTCGTAAAAATAAAGGAAGAAATCCAAAGAGAAACTGGAAGAACTCTAGATATAATCTCCGGGGGAAATACCGCTGCCTTACCTTTAATTGAAAAAGGAAGTTTACCAAAGGGTATAAACCAATATAGACTAGGCGAATCGATCATCTGTGGAATGGACGCAACTAACAACCGCAACGTTCCAGGGACAAGGCAGGATACGATAATCTTGGAAGCAGAAATTGTGGAATTAAAAGAAAAACCTTCTGTCCCCTATGGCAACATTGGTTATGATGCATTTGGTCGTAAACCAAAATTTGAAGACAAAGGTAATAGAATAAAAGGAATTTTAGCCGTGGGAGAACAAGATATTAATCCTACAAGTATGTATCCGTTGGATGACGATATTGAAATACTCCATGCAAGTAGTGATCATACGATCGTAGACTTAACTGAATCTAAAGTAAGGTTTAAAGTAGGAGATAAGATAAGATTTAGGCTAGGTTACTCCTCTGTTCTGAGGGCCTTTACAAGTCCTTATGTTGAAAAGGTGATACTTTAATGTTTGCTTTTGTAAACACTCTTTTTGTAATAGCAATGATCCTTTTTATAATTTCAACGGTATTTTTATGGAGATCTGCTAAAATGATAAGAAACGGTAGTAAAAGTTCTGATGAAGACGTAAAAAAAATGGACAAAAAAGGACTGGTAGGCCTTTTAATAAGTGTTGGAATTTTTGTTTTATCTTATTTTTTGAGCTTATTAGTTTGATCGAGGTCATCTACCCCACGGCTAAAGCCGGGGGCTTGCGATGAGTAGCCCGGAGATGACCAGCCTTAGCTCTATCAGGGCTACGTTATTCAGGTCATGACACCTTGGGGTGCGAGGCCAGCTCCAGGCTCTGTCGTCCAACATTAAACAGGCATACGGGGTTGAAGCCAGTGTGCTTGGACGTAAAAAGCCTGAATAACCTTGGCGAGGCAAACATTACCCTGCAAAGGAGGCTCAGTAAATGAGTAAAGTATTCGTGCTTGACACTAAGAAAAGGCCGCTCCTGCCCTGCCACCCTGCTAAGGCCAGGATACTACTGAAGCAGGGGCGTGCGGCGATATATAAACGTTATCCCTTCACGATTATTCTAAAACAGGAAATTGCTAATCCCGAAGTACAGCCACTAAGGCTAAAGATTGACCCGGGGAGTAAAGTAACTGGCCTTGCAGTGGTTAATGATGCTACCGGCGAAGTTATCTTTGCCGGGGAACTTCACCATCGGGGTGAGCAAATTAAAGCGAAGTTAGCTACCCGACGGACCTTGCGGAGAGCGCGGCGTAATCGTAAGAAGCGGCACCGTGCCCCAAGGTTTCTAAATCGCAAGAAGAAAGACGGCTGGCTACCGCCTTCGTTGCAAAGCCGGATAGCGAACGTATTAACCTGGGTTAATCGCATAAGGCGGTATTGCCCCATCCAATCCATTACGGTGGAATTGGTAAAGTTTGATTTGCAAAGGATAGAAAACCCAGGAATACAAGGTATTGAGTACCAGCAGGGAACCCTTTACGGATATAAGATCAGAGAATACCTATTAGAGAAGTACGACCACCAGTGTGCTTACTGCCGGGGTAAAAGTGGCGATAGCGTGCTTGAGGTTGAGCATGTCGTGCCGAAGAAACCCAGGCATGGACCGGCTGGTACAAACCGGGTGAACAACTTGGTCATAGCCTGCGAGACGTGCAACAAAAGCAAGGGTAATTTGCGACCTGAAGAGTGGCTCAACTACTTACAGGCTTCTACTAATTCCCTTGATCAGGAACGAGCCAAGAATCTGCTGCAAGTTTTACAGCAGCTAGAGCAGCCTCTCAAAGACGCAACTGTTGTCAATACCATACGATGGATACTGTTTAAGCGGCTGAAAGAGTTAGAATTGCCGTTAGAAGCCGGTTCTGGAGGGAGGACGAAGTATAATCGAGTGCAGATGGGATTGCCCAAAGCCCACTGGATAGACGCGGCCTGTACAGGCGCCAGCACTCCCGAGCATATTAATATTGATAAAGTTGTTGTTTTGGAGATAAAAGCTACTGGACACGGTAGACGACAGCGGTGCAGAACGGATAAGTACGGGTTTCCTATTCAACATGCACCCAGAGCAAAAACTTACTTGGGGTATCAAACGGGAGATATAGTTAAAGCAATAATCCCCAAGGGAAAATATGCCGGTATCCATATTGGTCGCATAGCTATCAGGCATAAACCCAGTTTTAAGCTGATTAGATTTGATGTGCATCCTAAATATCTACGGTTGTTGCAAAAAGCAGACGGATATGAGTATATGCTGAGAGAAGGAAGCAACGCTTCCTCCCCGGGCGTAAACTCCGGGGCTCCTGGCGTCGCATAAGGATGGTGGATACAAATGGAACTTACTTCTTTTACCCCTCCTAATAGTAAAGAAGCCGAAGAGTCGGTCATAGGTAGCATCTTTTTAGACCCTTCCATACTTCCTGACGTGATTGAAGAGGTAAGATGGGAAGACTTTTACTACGAAAATAATAAAATAATATTTAAAGTTATGGAAGAACTTTTTGACAAAGGGGAACCTGTTGATACCGTATCTGTCATTGAAAAACTAAGAGAATCCAATCTTTTACAGAAAATCGGTGGAGAAGATACAATAATTTATTTAGCTCAGGTTGTCCCAACAACGGCTAATGTGATGTATTACACCCAAATTGTAAAAGAGAAAGCCCTTTTAAGAGCTTTAATAAACGCATCTTCGGAGATAGTTGATGCCGTAAGAAATATTGGAGATGCTCAAGAAGTTTTAGAATATGCAGAAAAGAGAATATTTTCCATAGCCGAAGCCCGTGCAACCAGAACATACGATCTTTTATCCAACGTAATGCATGATGTTTTTGAACAGATAGAAGAATTGAAGAACAGAGCTCAAAAAGGCGAGGGAGATCTCGTTACGGGGGTTTCTACTGGATTCAAAGCTTTAGACAGGATGACTTCAGGATTTCATAGATCTGAGTTAATTATCATCGCCGCTAGACCATCCATGGGTAAAACGTCTTTTGCCGCAAATATTGCAACTAACATGGCTTTACAGGCAAATGTTGCCGTGGCAATCTTTAGTTTGGAAATGTCGAAAGAACAGTTAGCTAACAGAATTTTATGTTCTGAGGCAAAGGTTGATTTACACAAGGTTAGAACTGGACAAATTTCTGATGAAGAGTGGGAAAAATTAGTACAAAAAGCAGGAGAATTATCGAAATCAAGACTTATCTTTGACGACGAACCAGATCTAACTCCCAGAATGCTGAGGGCTAAAGCAAGGAGAATGAAAAGAGAATATGGTATAGAAGTAATTTTTATCGATTACTTACAATTGATGACTTCTAGATCTAAAGGTTATGAGAGCAGACAACAAGAAATAACAGAGATATCAAGATCCTTGAAATTACTCGCTAGAGAGTTAAATATCACCGTCGTTGCTTTGTCTCAACTCTCCCGTGCAGTTGAACAAAGAGAAGATAAAAGGCCTCGTTTAAGTGATCTCAGAGAATCAGGAGCAATTGAGCAGGATGCGGATCTCGTTATGTTTTTGTATAGAGATTCATATTACAAAAGAAAAAAAGATGAGCCTGGTAAAAATACTTTAAATGATGAACATGAAGCAGAGCTGATTGTAGGAAAACAAAGAAATGGGCCGGTTGGAACCATAAAATTAACTTTCAATCCAAAACTTGCAACTTTTTACACCTCTGATAGAGGATATGAGTAACTGTAAAAATAAGATTTTAATTTAAAAGGGTTACAGGGCGGAGCTCAGTTTACGTCAGTGTGCAAACAATGTTTTTAAATGATTTTGACCTTGATTTGGGGTTTTTAAGGGACCGCAGGTCCTTTCCTTAGAAGGGTGGGAAGCGGGGCGAAGGGGCGCTGAAACAAGTTTTAGCTTTTTTAAAAAGTGGAATAATCTATTGAATGGAGGTAAAATATGAATGAAGACAACTTAGAAAATCTAATATTGGAAATAATAGATAAAAAGCCTATGATACAAAAAGAACTCTACGAAAATCTAAATGCATTTCAAAAATCAGAAAAGGCGAACATCAGAAGAATACTAAAAAAACTCCTAAATGAAGGAAAAATAATTAAAGATTCACAAAACAGATACAGAAAATTAGATGAAAGCATGGCTGTTGGAACCATCGAATTCACGAAGAGTGGAAATATGGCTTTTGTACAATGCCCAGATGGAAGCGAAATTGCTGTGAAGGTTGAGAATTCTGGAATCAGTTTGCATAAAGATTTAGTTTTGGTTGAAATAATAGGTAAATGGCGAGATTTAAAAGAAGGTAGGGTAGTTAGAATATTAAAAAGAGGGTTAAAATATGTGGTAGGTGAGTTCGTAAGAAAAGGGATCTTTGGATTCGTTATACCCATTGATGGAAAAATAAATACGGATTTTTACGTAGCTCCGGAAGGTGTAGGAAAAGCTAAAAACGGACAAATAGTGAAGGCAAAAATAACAAAGTACCAATCTCCCACAAAAAATCCAGAGGTCGAGATAGTAGATGTCCTTGGTGACAAAGATGACCCTTCCATAGATTTGCCTATAGTGATCTTCAAGCATGATTTACCTGAGCCAGGTTACTTCCCTCCAAAAGTGGTACAAGAGGCTAAAGAACTTCCAAATAAACTTTCTGAAAATGAAATTAAGGGAAGAAAAGATTTTAGAAAAGAAACTATATTTACTATCGATGGTGATACGGCAAAAGATTTTGATGATGCCGTTGGTATAAAAAAGTTAGATAACGGTAATTATTTACTCGGGGTACATATAGCAGATGTATCTCATTATGTAAAAAATAACAGTGCTCTTGATAGAGAGGCATACAAACGAGGTACAAGCGTTTACTTAATCGACACCGTTATCCCAATGCTTCCCTTTGAGTTATCCAACTGGATATGTTCTTTGGTTGAAGGTGAAGATAGATTGACAATGTCCCTACTAATGGAAATTGACCCTTATGGAAACTTGGTAAACTCAAAAATATATAATGGAGTGATAAGAAGTACCAAAAGATTGACCTATAGAAAAGTTAATGAACTCCTATCTGACAATTGTAGTGAAGAAGTAAAAAAAGAAATAGGCTTTTTAAAGCCAGATCTTGAGATGATGAAAGAACTGATGGAAATACTTGGTGCAAAAAGAAAAGAAAGAGGCTCGATAATTGACATTGAAAGCAACGAAGTATACTTTGAATTCGATGAAAAAGGCTATGTAAAGGATATCATCCCTGTGGAAAGAGGCATATCGGAAGAAATGATCGAAGAGTTCATGGTTTTGGCCAACGAAACAGTTGCTTCATACTTTGATGTTCAAGGCTTACCTTTTATATATAGAATCCACGAAAATCCGGATCCTGATGTATTGCTTCAATTGCGAAATTATCTGGATATGTTGGGAATAAATGTAAAGTTTCCTCAAAATATTCATCCGAAGGTCCTACAGGAAATATTGGAAAAAACAAAGAATCATCCTTTAAGTAAAAATATTCAGATGATGCTTGTTAGGTCTATGAAGAGGGCATTGTACTCTGAAGAAAACGTGGGACATTTTGGTCTTGCTTCATCATCCTATACACATTTCACATCACCAATAAGAAGATACCCTGACTTAGTGGTTCATAGATTGCTGAAAGAGTTCATCAAACATAAAGGAACCCTTTCAAAGAAAGAAATAAAGAAGTATTCTGAAATGCTTCCTGAAATAGCTAAAAATTCTTCTGAAATGGAAAGGGTAGCAGACCAAGCCGAGTGGGATCTAATAGATATGAAAAAAGTTGAATACATTTCAAGACATATAGGAGAAGTCTTTTGGGTGTACATAACAGGTGTAACAAGGTTTGGCTTATTTGTAGAAATCCCCCAAAAGATGATAAATGGATTGATACATATATCAGAGTTGAGCGATGATTATTATATCTACGAAGAACGTGACAATACGTTGAAAGGCGAGAGAACCGGCAAAGTTTATAGGATCGGAGACAAGTTACAAGCCAAAGTGGTAAGAGCGGATAAAATCGGAACTGAAGTAGATTTTATCCCATATACGGAAGATGATTTTGAAAAATTGAAAAAGGATCATCCTCATGCCAAAATAAAAGTTAACAAAAAAAATAAGAAAAAAAAGAAAAAATCATAAGTCATTTCCAAATCTCTGGCTCGACCTGTAGATCAACATTGTATTCGTCTTTTACAATACGTTTTACATATTCAATTAATGAAATTACATCATTGAAAGTGGCATTACCTTTGTTGATTATGAAACCTGCATGTTTTGTTGATATTTGAGCTTCGCCTATGGAAAAGCCTTTCAATCCTAAATTTTCTATCGTAGTACCCACAAAAAAATCTGGCTTCGGCCTTTTGAATATACTTCCCGCAGATGGTAAATCGATTGGTTGTTTCTCCCATCTGCGGGTTGAAAAATCTATCAATTTATTTTTAATTTTTTTAAGGTCATCTTTTTTTAGTAAAAATTTAGTGGATAGAAGAACGAAAGAACCTTTCTGGAGAATACTGGTTCTATAACCAAACTCTAAATCACATTTATTTAAAGTCTTGATTTTTCCATCCTTCAAATCGAATACCGTTGTTTCCAAAACGACATCTTTCATCTCACCGCCGTAGGCTCCTGCGTTCATGAAAACTCCTCCGCCTACACTTCCTGGAATGCCGCACGCAAATTCAAGTCCAGAGTATCCATCTTCTGATAGCAAAAAAGAAAGAGCAGATAAAGACATCCCGCTCTGTGCTTCTACAATCAAATCCATATTATTTTTTTCTTCAAAATTCATTTTATTTAAGTATTTCGTGGAAAGTACCACAAATTTTAAAGGCTCATCACTTACGATGAGGTTGGTTCCTTGACCTATAATTCTGAAAGGAATGTTCCTTTTAACTAATTGCGATAAAGCATTCACAAAAGCATTTAAAGTTTTTGGAAACAAGATATATGGAACAGGTCCACCTATTCTAAAACTCGTATAATATTTGAGAAATTCATTTTGTCTAATATCGCATCCATCTGCGTACAAACTAAGTTTAAGATCTTCTGAAATCATTTAATACTCCTATATTATGCGTACTCTTCTTTATAATCCGAATTCAATTTTTCTAACCACTCAGGTTCCTTCCCATAACCAAACTTATCCATTAACTCCCCACAATGTTTTTGAAGTATCTGCGCTTTCTTTTTATTCCAACTTTTCCAATGTGGTATCTTATACTTGTCCGACGCAGAGTTTATTTTCTTCTTTAGGAAAGAAGGGTCAAAAGTATACTTTCTACTGAATCCATCATCAAACTTCGTGGAAAATTCTAATAGATCTATAAAATTTTCTTCTTTTTTCTCACCGATGAACAAATCTTCGTAGCGATATAATTTGAAATTATTTTTATTTTTCATAGATTCCAATACCAAGGTATTCAGTTTATTATAATACCAAGCAAATTTTTCAAATTTGCTCATACTTTTCCACTTCAGCGAGTATGGATCGTCTTTGAAATGGGAAGCCCTCATACTCATTCCCAAAAAAGAAAAATCGACTTTACTATATAGCAAATAAACAGGGGAACTTATGGCTGAACGGATCCATGTTCTTGGATCCCTTATAATAAACACGACTTTACTATTAGGAAAGACCTCTCCCAACAGATCAATAACTCCGTGAAGATGGTTACTTGATTCGACGTACAAGCTTTCTTTTGTTTCCTCCAAAATCTGTTTTCTCAAACCTTTTATATACTCTTTAGCCTTTTCATCGGTTATTTTTCTTCTTCTCCTATAAGTGCTCAACTTGCACATAGATTTAGAAGGCAAAAACTGCCCTACGGTCATTTGATAAAAGCCGAACCTTTTTATATCATCTCTCCATTTTTTTAGATCTTTAATAAACACATTCGCAGGTTCATGGACCGCATAACAATCTTCAACCATTTTTGATAAACTTTTTGCAAGGAATCTCGTACCTGTTCTTCCGGTTGAAGTGATAAATACACAATGTTTATCAAAAACATTATCCACTTCATTGCCTCCTTTCACAATTATAGGGCATCTATTCTTTTTAACATTTCTCTCAAGGATTCAGGATCCGTATATAATATACCTTTAATTCCTAATTCTTCGGCAGCCATTATATTCTCAACAATATCGTCCACAAAAAAGGTATCTTCTGGGTTCAAATTATACCTATTAAGCAAAAGTTGATAAATTTCCTTTTCGGGTTTCAATAGTTTCTCCTTGTACGAAATAATCATTCCATCAAAGATATCGAAAAACGAGTATTTTCTTCTTATATAATTGAAGGCTTCTTCATGAAAATTAGACAATATGAAAAGTTTGTTGTTTTCTTTCAATTCAGGCAGAATTTCTATGTTTTCGGTTATTGGATGAAGATAATTCTTCCATTCTTGAAGCAATATATCTATTTCTTCTTTTAAATCAGGATTTTTCTCGATGAAAATCTTTTTGGCTTCCTCAAAAGACAAGGTCCCCCTATCCAATTCTTTCCATATACTTGTTTTAAAAACAGCCTCTTTTAACTTCCTTTTTATAAGCGGATCTTTGAATAGACCATCTAAAATCTCATCCGGACCGAATTTAAAAAGGACATTTCCCAAATCAAAAACGAGATTTCTCAAAAAAATTCCTCCCACTTTACTTTTTACCCTATCATTGAATTTTATCACAAAAATATTAAAAGAGTAAAAACAAAGATAAAGTAAGATTTTTTACTGTTAAAGACCCCATATTTCTTCAAAGGTATGAGGGGTTTCACAATATTCACATATTAACTGATTCTCTTCGTTTCTAATGAAAGAAACCTGTACGTTTTCGTTGTTTTGAGGGTTGGTTATACAGTTTTCGTTTTTACACCTTAACTCTTCGAAACCGTATATAATAGGCGGTAAAGAAATTCTGTATTTTTCTTTGACTCTTCCACCTTCAATAATATTTACAGTTGTATTTGGAGATATAGCTGAAAGCTTTTTTATATCTTTCTTTGATAGATGAACGTCAGGCAAACTAATGTAGCCCTTTAATCTACCGTCTGCTGATCTAAATATTCCGTCTGCACTATCAATATTATAAAACTTTAAAATCTTCCTTATTTTCATGATCGTCTCGTATATCTTTTCTGGGTTTTGTCCTTTGGCTATGTGATCAATTACCGTTCCATTTTCAATCGGCTTGATCCCTCTTTTTCCTTCACTTAACAACCCTTTTTTACCATCTTTTATCGGTGCGGGGATAATGAAATCCTCTTCATTAATTTCAACACCTTTAATTGAGGTATCAAAGGGGGCGGTTAGAGCTCCACCAAACATAGAAAGTAAGATTATCCTTGTCCAATATCCGTTTATTGCCTGTTTTTCCCAGCCGTTAAGCGGTAAGGGGTCCAAGAAGGTTGGAATAGTGGGGTAAGTTTTGTGACGAGGGAGAGGGTGATAAAATTTTACGTTTTCGGAAATAAGGGGGAGAAATTCTTTTGTAAAAGTCACACTTTTTCTCAAAATATGTTCTTTTTCCAGAATATCTTCCCCCATTCGTTCTAATTGAAGCCTGGTGAAATACCAAATATTGGCTTTTTTACCCTGTTTTAGGTACTCTTCTATGGAACAGAAGATTCTAACATTGTACCCTTTTTGCCTCATTTTGCTAATATAGTGTTTTGGCATCTGTAATTCTTCCGGCGCTATCAAATCAACCTCAACATTTTTAAATATTTTTAAACCTTCCACTTTTGAATGGACCGTTCTTCCATGAAGAAGATCACCAATAAGAGCTATATGAATATACTCGTTGCTGAAATCCATTTGTTCTAAAAATGTGAATTCATCTAAAATCTCTTGAGTAGGATGCTCGTGTTTACCATCTCCCGCGTTTATAAAGGAAGGATGTGGTAGGTTATGCCTTGAAGCAAATTCTGATACCTTTTCGTCTAGTAACTTACAAGTACCTTCCAATTTTGATCTGATAATGAATATAGAATAATCTGAATAGCCAGTTAACATGTTGAAGGTATCTATATAACTTTCTTTCTTATTAAATGAGGAGTGTTCGGATTCGAAGATGTTGATTTTAGCGTTTTTGTGGAATTTAGAAGCATTAACGAAGGATTCTTTGGTTCTGGTACTTGGTTCGAGGAATACTATGTAAATGCCTGTTTGGTTTTTTATTTGAAACTCAGTAAGATCTTCTTTATTTGCCCATTTTGCTTTTAGCCTTTTTGTTTGGTTGTAAAGAAATAACTGCTCTTCAACCGTTAAATCATTCATAACCGTTAAACTTCTCCCTAAAAAATCATTTTTCATATGAATCCCTCCCAAGTAATTTCTCTTCTACTCTCTCTAAAATTCTAAAACCTCTTTTAGTACCCCTTCGCCTCGCTGCCCACCCAAACTTCTTATGAGTTTAAGCAAAATTACTTTTTGTATTATACCATTTTTTTGTAATATAAACAATATTGACAAATACAATATACAGTGGTATGATATAAAATATGGCACAATAAATTGAGTCTTTTGTAAATTAACTTGATACATAAATATAAGGGGGTTGAAAAAATATGGATTTAGATTCTATCAAAGACAGTTTGTTGTTGAAACCCGTAACTATAAAGAAACGTCCTGAAGGGGATTCAAGAAAAGAATATTTAATTAAAGAACAGAAAAAACGCAGCTTAGAGAATTATTCAAATGCAGAAAAAATGAGTTTTGACGTAGAGAAAACGATAAATGAATACATTAAAAAGGAAGATTGGAGAACCAACGAAAATTCAAACACTACTTATTCCTATCCGGGTTTGTACTTACACTTAGCAGGGAGTGCTTTGGCAAATTATGTGTTAAATGAAATATACCCTTCAGAAATATCACAGGCTCATTCATCCGGTGCTTTACATATTCATGACTTATCCCATGGTATAGTCGCTTACTGTGCAGGATGGTCACTCATGGATCTAATAAAGAAAGGTTTTGGGGGTGTGGAAGGGAAAATTAATGCCAAACCTGCCAAACATCTATCTGCCTTGACTGGACAAATGGTGAATTTTTTGGGTGTTATGCAAATGGAATTTGCAGGCGCTCAGGCTTTTAACTCCGTAGACACTTTACTTGCACCCTTTGTGAGGGCAGATAAATTAAGTTATGACGAGGTGAAGCAGTTCATTCAACAAATGGTCTTCGCAATGAACGTACCTTCTAGATGGGGATCACAACCACCTTTTATAAATTTCACGCTTGATTGGACAGTTCCTGATGATCTAAAAAATGAACCTGCAATTGTTGGCGGAAAGGAAATTGGAGTATATGGAGATTATCAAAAAGAGATGAATATGGTGAACAAAGCCTTCTTGGAAACTATGCTTGAAGGAGATGCAAATGGCAGAATTTTTTCTTTCCCCATCCCAACTTACAATATTACCAAAGAGTTCGATTGGGAAGGTGAAAATGTTGATTTATTGATGGAAGCTACAGCCAAATATGGGTTACCCTACTTCCAAAACTTCATCTCAAGTTCATTAAATCCGGGCGATGTAAGAAGTATGTGCTGCAGGTTACAACTCGATCTAAGGGAATTAAAAAATAGAGGTGGAGGACTTTTCGGCTCAGCAGATAAAACAGGTTCCATAGGTGTAGTAACAATCAATCTTCCTCGAATAGGGTATATTTCTAAAACCAAAGAAGAATATTTTGAAAACTTAAAATCGATGATGGATTTAGCGAAAACTTCTTTAGAAATAAAAAGATACGTGGTAGAAGAAAATCTTTCCAAAAATCTTATGCATTATACAAAAGTTTATTTGGGACATTTCAACAACCATTTTTCAACCATAGGAATAATAGGAATGCATGAATCACTTTTAAATTTCATGGGAAGAGGTATTGAAACCACTGAAGGAAAAGAATTTGCAATAGAAGTTTTGAATTATATGAGATCGGTTTTGAAAGATTATCAAGAAGAAACTGGAAACCTATACAATCTAGAGGCGACACCTGCAGAGGGAGCATCTTATCGGTTAGCGAAAAAAGACAAGCAACTTTATCCTGACATAATAACTTCAGGTGATAATGAACCGTACTACACAAACTCGACATTTTTACCAGTCGGAATCACCGAAGACCCATTTGAAGTACTTGAACATCAAGCACCTTTGCAAACTTTATACACATCCGGTACAGTATTACATATCTTTTTGCAGGAAAAACCCCAAGCAAGTACTTTAAAAACTTTTATTAAAAAAGCTTTTAGTCAATATCCTGTTCCATATATGACCATAACGCCAACTTTTTCCATTTGCGAAACCCATGGTTACATTGCAGGAGAACATTTTGAATGTCCCATTTGTGGCAAACCTACCGAAGTTTATTCAAGGGTTGTTGGATATTACAGGCCTGTGAAAAGTTGGAATAAAGGAAAACAGCAAGAATTCAAAGAAAGATTGGAGTATAACGTATGAAAATCGCATCTATGCAAAAAGTAAGCTTTATTGATTACCCGGACAAAATAGCTGCCGTGCTATTTTGTCCCTATTGTAACCTAAGATGCCCCTATTGTCATAATCCTGAATTAGTTTTTTTCGCAGGCCAATTGGTTGACGAAGAAAGTATATTTTCTTATTTGAAATCAAGAGTCGGGATTTTAGAAGGGGTTGTCATCACCGGAGGAGAACCAACTCTACAAAAAGATATAAGAGATTTTATCATTAAAATAAAAGATATGGGATTTTCGGTAAAGCTTGATACCAACGGACACAATCCAAAAGTTTTAATTACGGTTATAGATATTGTAGATATGATAGCGTTAGACATGAAAACCAGCTGTCAAAAGTATAAAACTATCGGTGGAAATTGTGTTATACTAAAAGAAAGTTTGAATCTACTAAAAGATTTCAAAGGTGATCTAATCTTAAGAACCACACTATACCCACCCATGACAACAAAAGACGATTTAGAAGAAATGAAATCAATTATACCAGATGATTTAAAATACTCAAACTGGATGTATAATGAATACAGAGATATTAAAACCCTTGAAAAATATATAAAAGAACACAACGAAGTAACAAGGTAACCCGCGATCAAAAGCTATTCCCCTGCTGGGTTAGGGACCGCAGGCTCTTCCTTAGAAGGGTGGGGAGTGGGGCGAAGGGGCGCTATATACAAAGTTTTAGAATTTCTAAAGGCGGTTATCAAAAACAAAAACGGAGGTAAAATTATGAAACTCGTCAGATTTCAAAAAGATGGAAAAATAAGTTACGGCGTGTTGGAAGAAAACATTATAAAAGTTATTAACGGCGATATCTTTGACAAATTCACAGTTACCGATAATGTCTACACCCTCAATGAGGTTACGTTAAAGGCTCCTTGTACTCCTAGCAAGATCGTTTGTGTTGGCTTAAACTATCGAGATCATGCGGAAGAAATGAAGGACAGAATCCCAGAAGAACCGGTTCTCTTCATAAAACCGTCAACTGCTGTGATTGGACCAAAAGAGAGTATTATATACCCAAAAATGAGCAATCAAGTAGATTATGAGGCAGAACTTGCGGTTGTAATTAAAGACAAAATCAAAGACATAGAAGAAGACCACGTAAAAGAACATATCCTAGGGTATACTTGCTTTAACGATGTTACCGCTAGGGATTTGCAGAAGAAAGATGGACAGTGGACACGAGCAAAATCCTTTGATACTTTTGCGCCTTTTGGTCCCACAATTGTAACGGATATTGATCCAAGTAACCTATATATTCAACTTTTACTCAACGATCAAATCAAGCAAAACTCAAATACTAATCAATTGATCTTTTCTGTGGAAAAACTCGTAAGTTTCATATCAAAAATAATGACCCTAAATCCCGGAGATGTAATTGCCACAGGCACACCCTCAGGTGTGGGACCGATGAATATTGGAGATAAAGTGGCAGTTAAAATAGAGAAAATAGGGATACTAGAAAATAATGTTATAAACTAATTTTAAATATTCTATTGAAAAAATCCTCTCAATCTACGATGAGAAACATAAAATTCTACATCTACCCGCTGCTTATAGATGCAGTGAGTAGTTGATATCATTCATCTATATAACCCAAATTCTTCAATCTTTTTTTGATCGCCTTTATTTCCTCTTCAGTCAATGTTTCAATTTGGTTAGTGGATTTGTTATTCTTTTTGGTTTGCTGGATTTCTTCAGAGGATACCAAATCTCTAAGCACAAACACAACAAACTCTGTAACACTGGAATAACCAGTATTTTCTATTATGGATTTAAGTTTATCATACAACGGTTTTGGTATTTTTAAGGTCACCTTATCAGACATGAAAGTCACTCTCCAAATGTTTCTTTTAACTGTATTATATCACGTCGTTTTTGATTAATCAAAGGTTTTTCTTTTTGAAAGATCTTTGTGTTATTATTTGTCTATAGCTTCTTTAAAAGGAGTGGCTTAATGAACAAAAAAATCGTAATCATCGGATTAGATTGTGCTTCACCAAATTTAATCTTTGATGAGTTTTTCGATGATTTACCCAATTTAAGAAAAATTATGAAAAATGGAGTGTACAATGAATTAGAGTCAACTATCCCTCCAATAACCGTTCCAGCCTGGATGAGCATGTTTACAGGTAAAGATCCTGGTGAGCTTGGAATATATGGTTTTACAAATAGGCAAAATTATGATTATCACTCTTTCTCATTGGTTTCTTCCAAAAGCGTGAAATATAAAAAATTGTGGGATATTTTTACACAAAAAGGCAAACAAAACATCGTGATAGGCGTACCGTTAACTTACCCTCCTTCTGCCTTGAAAGGAAACATGATTACTGGATTTTTAACGCCTTCTTTTGAATCCAATTATACTTATCCAAAATATTTAAAAAATGAATTACTAGCCAATACAGGAAATTTCATTTTTGATGTATATGATTTTAGAACCGAAGATAAAGAAAGACTATTAAAAGATATCTACGAAATGACAAATAATCATTTTAAAATTGCGAATTATTTAGCAAAAAACAAACCCTGGGATTTATTTGTAATGGTTGAAATGGGGACAGACAGAATTCACCACGGGTTCTGGGCTTTGCACGATAAAAAGCATCCCAAGCATATAAAAAGCCAATTTAATTCAGCTATTAGAGATTATTATATTCATTTAGACAACAAGATAGGAGAGTTTTTGAATGGTATTCAAGGCGATTATGACGTTATAATAGTATCAGATCACGGTATAAAACCTATGTACGGTGGCATAGCCATTAACGATTGGCTCATTAAGAAAGGATATTTGGTTTTAAAGGAGTATCCAAAAAAGCCCGTTTCTATAAATAAATTGATAAGAGAAAAAAAGATAGATTGGAATAAAACCAAGGTGTGGGGAAATGGTGGCTACCATGGCAAGCTATTTTTCAACATAAAAGGCAGGGAACCTTTGGGAGTAATTGAAAAAAATGAATTAGATAATTTCAAAACTAAGCTTATACAAGAGCTGAAAGACATTAAGAATGAAGATGGAAATGAGATGAATACAAACGTGTATGAACCCCAAAAAATTTATAATAAGCTAAATAATATTCCTCCCGATTTGATTGTTTACTTTGATGATCTATCTTGGAGATGTCAAGGTAGCATAGGTAATGAAAGCATTTACACATACGACAATGACATTGGTCCTGATGATGCCAATCACGCTAGCTACGGGATTTTTATAAGCAACAACAAAATTCTAAAAATCAACAAAATTACCGATTTTTTTAATTCGATAGTTTATAATTATTTGTCTGATTGAAATTAAAATACGATCATTCTAATGCTTAGAAAAGTAATAATACAACCAAGAGAAATCATCAACACTTTAGCAGGAATTTTCTTGGTTATCAAAGCGGCGATTGGAGCTGCCAAACTTCCCCCAATAATTAATCCAATAATAACGCTCCAATTGAATTGTGATAGCAAGGCAAAGAATGCCACAACTTCAGAAATAGTAACAAAAAACTCAGCAGCATTCACTGAACCTATAGTCTTTCTCGGATTCTTTCCATCAGAAACTAACGTTGATGTAACGATAGGCCCCCATCCTCCACCTCCAATGGCATCGAAAAAGCCTCCTAAAAGACCTAAGATAGAGTAATGCCTCCTTCTTGTAATCTTCTCTTCTGAATGTTTATGCATGGTGGTAACTTTGTACAATATTCTTATCCCCATAATCAATAAATAGATGCCAATGAACGGTTTGATTTTGTCTCCGTCTATATTTGTCAAAATATAAGCTCCCAAAACTCCCCCTATTACACCAGGTATCAAAAGTTTTTTGAAAAGGCTTTTATCAACGTTACCAAGTTTTAGATGAGAAAATCCTGATATAGATGTTGTGAAAATCTCAGCAAAATGAACTGAGGCACTTGAGATAGCAGGAGGTACGCCAACAGATAACAATAAAGCATTTGAAATAGTACCATAAGCCATTCCCAAAGCTCCATCTACGACTTGGGCAAGGAATCCAACTATTATAAAAAACCATAAAGTTTCCACTCTCTATCCCTCCATCCCTTTATTAATACTCCTTATTGAGTATTATACTCCAATTAGAGTGTAACGTCAAGTAAACTTTTAATTTTCAATTAAGCCCTTAAAATTCATGCCAAGCTCTTATAATTCCTCATGGGTGGGTACTGGGAGGAAGGGCGCAAAAAAAGTTTTAGAGTTTTTAAAAACGATATAAATAATTTTCTAAAAATGATGTAAAATATATAATAAAAAGGTAATATTTGCAACAATCAATTTATCTTGATATAATACATATCCGCCCAGTGAAATATAATATGGAGGTGGTTATATGGTTAAGATAGCGGTGGTTGGAGCGGGTAATGGAGGCCAGGCATTAGCTGGATATTTAGCCATGAAAGGGTTCGATGTATCTCTCTTTAATAGGTCAAAAAGGAGAATATCTCCCATCATAGACTCACATTCAATAAGAATAGAAGGTCAAGTAGTAGGTGAATATCATATATCTTTTGCCACAACAAATATGGAAGAAGCAATAAAGGGAAGAAAGTTAATTATGGTAGTTGTTCCTGCCTTCGCACATAAAGAGATAGCAAAGAGGATGGCCCCTTATTTAGAAGATGGCCAAATAATAGTGTTAAATCCCGGTAGAACAGGTGGTGCCTTAGAATTCAACAATGTATTGAAAGAAGAAAACGTAAAAAAAGACGTCATACTTGCCGAAGCTCAAACTTTCATTTTTGCCTCAAGAATGTCCAATCCTGGAGTAGCTAAAGTGTTTAGGATAAAAAACGCCGTTCCTGTTTCTGCACTACCCGCTACCAGAAATGCTGAATTAGAAGAAGTATTGTGTACTGCCATACCTGAGTTTGAAATAGTTAAGAATGTAATTTACACCAGTTTTAACAATATTGGAGTTGTTTTTCACCCTGCTACATTAATATTGAATGCAGCAAGGGTTGAAACAACAGCAGGAAAGTTTGAATTCTACTTCGAAGGGATCTCCCCATCCGTAGCAAAGATTTTGGAAAAAATAGATGAGGAAAGATGTAAGGTTATGAAGCTTTTCAACGCCGATCCCATGACCGCGAAGGATTGGCTAAACTATGCATACGATGTAAGAGGTAACTCTTTATACGAAGCTATTAGAAACAATGTTGGTTATAGAGGCATATATGCACCGCCAACGTTGGATAACCGGTATATTCTTGAAGATCTTCCAATGAGTCTTGTACCTATCTCATCTTTTGGAGAAGAATATGGTGTGAAGACCCCTGTAATTGATTCTATCATAAATCTTGCCAATATAATGATGGGAAAAAATTTTTGGAAAGAGGGTAGAACCGTAAAAGATTTGGGTTTAGAAGGAATGAGCATAGAAGACATAATAAGACTTGTTGAGGAGGGAGAATCATGAAAAAAATTCTTGGAGCTTCTATGGGAAGTGACGTACATACAGCAGGTCTTTTAAACTTTTTGGAATTAGCTCGAAATGAAGGGTATGAGGTTATTTACTTAGGTGGAGCGGTTCCAATCGAGAAAATTATTAAAAAGATAGACGAAGAAACCCCAGATGTTGTTTCAATAAGTTACCGTTTGGGAACTGATGCCTTCGAAAATCTTATAAAAGAATTTATAGAAAAGACAAAAAAATTAAAAAATTATGAAAAGATTGATTTTATCTTCGGAGGAACTGTTGAAACCTCACAGGTTGCAAGAAAATATGATTTCTTTAAAAAGATCTTTGACGGTTCAGAGGAAGAAGAAGATGTGGTTTTATTTTTAAGAGGTCAAATTAAATATAAAGAAGAGAGAAATTTTCCCTCAACCTTAGATGAAAGGATCGCCTTTAAATCCCCATATCCGTTAATTAGGCACCATATTGGGCTTCAAACAATGGAGGAAACCATCGAGGAGATCAAAAAACTCGCAGAATCTGAACTCTTGGATATCATCTCTTTGGCACCTGATCAAAACTGTCAGCAATACTTTTTTGATCAAGAAAAGATGGACCCCAACCAAGATGGGGCAGGAGGAGCTCCCATTAGAAATGAAAAAGACTTTGTTGCCATGTATGAAGCCAGTAGAAGAGGCAATTATCCTTTAGTAAGATGTTACTCAGGAACCAACCACATGGTCGAATTTTCCCAAGTTTTAAAAAGAACTATCAACAACGCATGGGCAGCGATACCCATATTTTGGTATTCTGAACTTGATAGAAGGTCTGAAAGGAACTTATTAGATGCGATAAAAGAAAATATGGAAGGAATAAAGTGGAATGCCATGAACAACATCCCTGTAGAAATTAACGACGCCCACCAATGGGAACTAAGGTATGCACACGACAGTTTGGCTGTTGCAACTACTTATTTAGCTGCTTATGTAGCGAAAAAACTTGGTGTAAGATGGTATGTTCAACAATATATGATGAACACTCCTCCAAAGTTATCTCCAAAGATGGATATAGCTAAGTCTTTAGCTAAATTAGAATTGGTGGAAACACTAAAGGATGAAACCTTTACACCTTACAGGATGATAAGAACTGGACTTCTTTCTTTTCCAGCCGATCCCAACAGCGCAATGGGTCAACTTGTTTCTTCCATGTTTTATTCAACTTACTTACAACCACATATAATCCACGTGGTGGCGTACTGTGAAGCAATGAAAAGGGCAACTTCAAAAGAAATAATAGAAAGTGTGAAGATGGTAAAAAGGGCAAACTCTTTGGCATCTCGTGGTTTACCTGATTTTGCCAGCGATCCTGAGATCAAAAAAAGGGTAAATTTATTGAAAGAAGAAGCCATGGTCATAATAGAAAAAATTAAAAGTCTCTCCCCTCAAAAAGAGGATCCTTTAACTGATCCTGAAACTCTTTATTTAGCGGTAAAAGAAGGAATTTTAGATGCAGTTGGATTACAAGGCAACTCTGTTGCCAAAGGGCAAATAAAAGCCGCTGTAATTAATGGAGCTTACGAGGCTGTGAATGAAAACGGTGAAGTGTTGAGAGAAGCTGAAAGAAACCTTGGAATACAATAAGAAGGGATAAAAAAGAACGTCAAAAAACAAGGAGAATATTATTATGACTTGCAAATGGTATATAGTTTGTCCAATGAAGAGATATTATGATGAGGGTAAATTAGATAAAAAGTGGATAGAAAATTATTGTCATGGTGACTACAAAAGTTGCGTACGCTACCAAATGGAAGAAACGGGGAGGTACCATCCGGACAATATGCTACCTGATGGAACAATTGATAAGCGTTTAAAATAAGATATTAACTAGTTGAAAGAAAAAAATATTCTGCTCTCTCAATAATTTTTTAAAAAGAGCAGAATATTTTCTTTATAGTGCAAGTTGTGACTTAAAGCAAAAAGTATCTATTGAGCAAAAGACTTTAGAACAGTTTTTCTTAAAAGATATGCAATTAGAAATATTAGAAACATTGTCAGGACTATCATTGGGCCTGATGGAACGTTTAAGTAATAAGATAAAAAAATACCCAGAACAGATGAGAAAACACCGACTATTACGGATATTATCAACATTTGGTTTATACTTTTTGCATAAAGTTTCGCTATAACACCAGGGGTTATAAGTAGAGCCGTTATTAGTATGATACCTATTATTTTAACGGAAACAACTATTGTAACAGATGTGATCGTTAAAAACACTAAGTTTATTATGTTTGCGGGTACCCCAAATATTTTACTTAATCTTTGATTGAACGAGTAATATTTAAGCTCCTTGTTTAAAAAAATAACCATAAAAAGAATAAGTAAGTCAAAAATTCCCAATAAAATCAAATCTTCTTGAGTTATCATTAATACGTCGCCAAATAAGAAACTATCGATTTCGGGAACGTATCCTTTTTTGAATGAAAGTAAAATTATACCTATAGCCATAGAAAGCGATAAGAGCATACCTATCACGCTATTTTCTTGCACTCTTTCTTTCTTCCCCAGTTGATGTATAGTTATTGCAAATATAATGGCAACTATTATAGACAAAAGATTCATATTTAATCCAAAGAAAAGAGCAAAGGCGATAGCACCAAACGCCACATGGGCCGCTCCGTTTCCAATAAACTCCATCTTTTTTAGGACTATGAAATTTGATAACAACGCGCTGCCAAAACCTGAAAGAATGGCACCAATTAAGGCGTATCTCATAAAAGGGTAACTTAGAATATCAATCATCTTTATTGCTAACCACCTTCATCTTTTCGTTGATGTGAATAAATAGTTCAAAATCTTTAGAGTACAAAGATCGCAAATCATTGATATCAAGATCAGCGGTACTTTTATGGCAGTGCAGGGTTTTGTTCATGCACATAATTTTGTTTGTTTCTTTGAAAATCATGTTCAAATCGTGACTTATTATAATTATACTCATATCACTATTTTCTTTGAGATCTCTAAGAGTTCCATACAGTATATTTTGCCCTTCTTTATCGATATTGGCTTCAGGTTCGTCCAGTATTAATATATCAGGATCGGAAACCAAAGCCCTAGCGACCATCAACCTTCTGTACTCTCCTCCAGATAGTTTCCCCACCAGCCTGTCGTATAGATGCTCAATTTGTAAAAGTCTGAGGGTTTGTCTTACTTTTTCATAATGTTCTTCTTTAAACCTTTTAAATGGTCCAACTTCATTGTACAAACCCATTAAGGCGACTTCATATACCTTGATGGGAAAATCCCTTTCCTTCTCTTCCGATTGTGGAACGTACCCTATTTTCCCATTTATCTTTATTTCTCCTGTATAATCTTCGATTTCTCCAATTAGAGTTTTTATTAAGGTTGATTTTCCAGCTCCATTAGGCCCAATTATCCCTACAAAGTCTCCTCTATAAATATCAAAAGATATATTGATCAGTATATTGTTGTTTTCAGCTGAATAATTCAAATCTCTAACGGATATTAAAGGATCAGTAGCCATAATTCACCACCCGTATGATTTCAAACAAATTGTATACGTACAGAGATTCTAAATCGAATACTCTTTCCACACTCCCTAAAGGATCCAAAACCCCTATACTTAAATCCAAGTTTTCAGCTACAGCACTCACAGCCTTATCGCTAAGTTGAGGTTCATTGAAAATAGCCTTAACATTTTTCTCTTTAGCAACGTTCGTTAATTCAACTAACTGCTTTGGAGTAGGCTCGACCCCAGGAGAGAGTTGAATCACACCAGCAATTTTTATATTGTATCTTCTTGCAAAATAATCGTAGGAGTTATGAAGCGTGAATATTGAACCATCGATGACCTTCGCTTTTTCAGCAAGGTATTTATCAAGCAAAATCAATCTGTTTATATATCTTTCAGCGTTTTTGTCGTAGTAATCTTTATTTACAGGATCTAATTCTCCAAAAACCTCTGCCAAACCTGGAACGATGTAGGTATACATAATATATGGATCTAACCAAATGTGCGGGTTGTATGCAAACTCTTCATGGTCATGATCTTCGTCAATTCCGCTCATACTTATGAGTTCTTCACGTGGAATGAAATCGGAAACTTGAGTTATTTTCACACCCTGCTTTTCCAGATTCTTGGTTAGATTAGAGATAAAAATTTCTAAAGCTAAACCGTTTGTAATTAAAATATCAGATTCGTACAAGGGCACTAATTCCTTTGGTGTTGGCGAGTATGTGTGTGGACTCTTACCTGGAGGAACAACAAGGTTCACTTGACCTTTTTCTTGTATTATTTCTTTACTTACATAGTAATAGGGTAATATCGACGTTGAAACGTTTAAAGCGAATACTAGGAACGAAGTTAATAAAACAACGGTTGTTAAAATCGTTTTTTTCATACCTTCTCTCACCTACTTTTTATATTTTTGGTTACTTTAAAAATATTTCTACTCATCGAGATTATCATACTGGTCGTCTGTGGTAATCTTCTGACATTTTTTACATATTCCTTCAAAATAAAGGGTATGAGTCAAAACTTTGAAACCCAATCTTTCTTTTATATATTTACTCATCTGTTCGGAGTAGCATAGATCGAACCTTTCAAATTTTTTGCATTTTATACAGTATATGAAATGGAAATGCCCTTCTCCCTTAAAAAAATATTTGATTTTGTCGGAAAAAACAATGGATTTAATCTCTCCATTTTTTTCGTAATTTTTCAGATTTCTGTAAATTGTAGATTTATCATAATCTTCGTTGAGTTTTTCATAAATTTGTTCGGCGTTGAGTGGATAATCATACTCATCTAACACCCCTAAAATTTCTCTACGAGCTTTTGTATTTCTCATGTAAATTTCACCTCTTCGGGATAAACATGAATAACGTTAAACTGTTAATACCACAAATGCAAATGATTTGTTTTTGCAACTAATTTGCATAAGCATTATACAACAAAAATTTTAAAATGTCAAGTTTTCGCATTAGATAATATTACATGTCCGTGAAAAAGATTGGTTAGATCATAATTCGATGTCTTTGAAATGATATCATATCCTTGACTCTTTTGGAAGGAGGCAAGGAAAAAATGGAGGCATTCGATATGGAACTAACCAAAAGGTTGATAGAAAAATATTTGAAATCAAGTAAAAAAGAGAAGTCAGAGATTATTTCAAAGTATTGTGAGTT